>JAGVJP010000090.1 GCA_020051075.1 Parachlamydiales bacterium | reverse complement strand
ATGCGTTTGAGAGTTATTATGAAGTATGTGTATAATTGTAAATTATTAAAATTAGGTGTATTATGTTAGCTTAACGCGTATGAAGTCCTCTTCCGCTTTTGCAACGACCTCTTTTGTCAAGTACCTGTGAGCAGTTAAGAAATGTTTTTAGCGATAGCTCACAGAACAGGTTCAGGTCCGACTTTTGCAATGATCTCAAAGGGACCTAACCACGACGCTCTTGGGATTTATTCTGAAGATCTCTAAGAATTCCATCAAGACATTCTTGAGCTTCCCGTATGTTCGTCGGTTGTATATACTCTCTCACTCTCAAAGCAATTAACTCTAAGAGGGTGTCTTTTACACCAGGTTGATTTAATTCCAAGGATCCTTGATACCTTGAAAGACGATCTCGTATGAGATATAAGAACGCTAAGGTTTCCTCTTTTGAGATAGATAATGCCTTGAGTAGCATACCTAAGTTTTCTTGTCGGACGCCCATTTCTGAAATCAGTTGAGCATGTGCATCCAATTCCCGTGGTTCGAAGTTTTTTCTGTTAAGTGTAAAATAAGCAAAAGTCATCACAGCTGTGATGACAACACCAATGGCAAGTGAAACGACTCGGCTGAGTTGGAAGTTGAAAAGCTTAAACTGAGCCACATTAAATAAGGCTGTCAACCCACCGAAAACGACAATGCCTAAAGCTTCTTTTTTGTTCGCATCAGCTGAGGGATACTTGTTTTCGACCATGCGTGCTAACAAAGAAGCGAGTTGATAAAACGCGACGTTGGCAACAGCCGAATAAAGCAGCGTACGTGGGATGCTCTGCCGTGGAAATTGCATGAACTGCTGCACAAATGGTGCTGCGCTGCTTGATGTGACTGGTCCTGTCATTTTGACTCCTATCTTTTTGTAAAGCGCTCAAATTGTTTTGAGCATTTAGTTTTAGCCGTTAGCTACGCTTCGAGCAATTTATTGTATTCAGAAGTAATTTAACACAGGAGATAATTTATTTAAAACAGAAAGAATAACTTAACCGTTTTACAAGACTAGAATAGATTGTTCGCATGAATTTTAACAAAACGTATGGACAGGTATGGACTCTATGGACTCTATGGACTTTATGGACGATAATGGAACGTATGGAAGCAAGTGATCGACCTTGTTGTCCACCCTTGTCCATAGTGTCCATACCTATCCAGTGAGTCCATCGTCCAGGAAAGGAAAGGGTTGTGCCGCCCTTTCACCCATGATTCGCGTAAAAAAAATTCGACCTAAATGGAGATATATTTTGCAACTATACGGGTAAATGACAGGATGGGAAAGATGGATTAGATCTGACAATATCTTTTCTATCCTATCTATCTTGCCGCGAAGCGATCCTGCCCATCCTGTTTTTGTTTTTTATGCTGAGAAGTTGCATTTGCAATTGCAATTTGCCTATCTTGTTAGAATTCGGCTTTACCAAGGAACGTGCAGACCGCCGCTCCTGTCAATGTGACAGCGGAAAAATGAGGCGGAGTGGGAGAGAACATGAAATCAACCGTCAACTGTTCTTTTGAAGAGGTGATCACCTGCAACGGTCCAGCCATCTGAAGGGTATAGGCTGCTGCTAAGGCAGCCGCCACTGCCCCTGTCCCGCAGGCCAGAGTTTCTCCTTCCACCCCTCGTTCATATGTGCGCACATGCAGTTCTTGCTGTCCTGTCCGCTGCATGAGGGTGACATTGGTTCCATGAGGCTGCCAACGGGAGTGATATCGGATAAAAGGGCCCCAGTCGGCAAGGGGGATGGTGTCGATGGCGTCGACAGCAATGACTGCATGGGGGACGCCAGTGTTGAGGGCGTGGAGCCGAAGCGTCTCCCCTTTAAAAGGGAGTTGGATGTCCCACTCCAGTTGAGTGGGCGCACTCATCTCTACAGAAACGCCCGCCGAGTGAATCGTCGTCTTGTAGAGATGTCCGGAGACGTCGACGACAAAAGACGTTTGATCAGGATTTTTTGTGTAGAGCCAATGGGTGCAGCAGCGGAGTCCATTGCCGCACATCTCCGCTTCGGAGCCGTCAGCATTGAAGATCCGCATCCGCGCATCTGCATCCGCCGAAGGTGAAGGTTCTACGAGTAGGAGTCCATCGGCGCCGATGCCCCAATGACGGCTACAAAGCCGTCGGATGAGGGGACGATCGGAGCAAGGAAAAGGGGTGATCCCCTGATCAAAAATGATGAAGTCGTTGCCGCTGCCGACATATTTAGCAAAACGATGCACCACTACTTCAATTTGATTTGGTCATAGGAAGTGACAATTTTATCAAGCAGCCCAAATTCAAGCGCTTCTTCGGCAGTCATCCACAAATTGCGTTCGAGAGCTTTTTCTATCTGTTCACGCGTTTTCCCTGTTGCTTGAACATAGACATCAACAATGACATTATATGTTTTCAACATTTCCCGTGCCTGGATCTCGAGGTCTGTCGCCTGTCCTTTGACGACGCCGCCAATGAGAGGCTGGTGGATCATAATCCTAGCATTAGCCGTCGCAAAGCGGTTACCAGGACCTGCAGCTAAACTGAGGATCGACCCGAATGAGGCTGCAAGGCCTGTGACCAGTGTAATCACTGGTGAAGTGATCATGTGGATTTGATCATAGATCGCAAACCCTGAGTCGACAGAACCACCGGGACTGTTGATGATCAACAGGATCGGTTTGCCTGGCTGGGAGATTTCTAAATACCACAACTTACGAATGACATCATAGGCCAACTCGTCGTCGACCGCATCTGAAATGAAGATGCGGCGTGCGTCTATGAGCGCCTGTTCGATTTTATCTTGAAGGCGGGAAGGTTGGTCATCTTTTTTCTCTTTATCTTCTTTGGCCATGACGATTTTTCCTTTAAATGTTGAGATCATTTGTGATCACTTTCTGAGAATTTACTTTTGAGTGAGTCTTTGTATTCCAAAATTTTATAGACCACTTCATCGATTGTCAATTCCGAAGTGTCTAGAACAAAAGCATCTTTAGGCTGGCAAAGTGGTGCGCATTCCCTTGTAGAATCTTTCAAGTCTCTTTTATTGATTGCATCCAAACACATCTCAATCGTTAAATTTTTTGCTTCCACCGGATTGCCTGCTTTGATTTCTTTGAACCTCCGCTCAGCCCTCACTTCCGGCCGTGCAGTGAGAAAGACTTTCAAGTTGGCATCGGGGAAGACGACAGAGCCCATGTCCCGTCCTTCAAAGACAGCGTTAACCCCGACGGCTAGCTCCCTTTGAATGGCTGTCAATTTATCCCTGACAGCGCGATTGGCAGCAACTTCAGAGACATTGAATGTGACGTCAAGCTTTCGAATCACCTCAGTGACATCTTCTTCTTCATAAAAATAACGCTTTTCGTGTTGTCTAACCTTAATATCGAACTGGAAATGATCAAGGAATTCTTGCAATTGCACTGGATTATTGATATCAATGGAATGTTTGAGAATCCCATATGTCAACGTCCGATACATCGCTCCCGTATCAAAGAAGATGAAGCCTATCGACTTCGCCAATTGCCTTGCGACGGTGCTTTTCCCTGTTCCTACAGTTCCATCAATCGTGATAATCATAAATTAGCCCACCTTCATATTAACCCGCTATAGAGAACAAGATACATGAACGGAAGTGTAAATACAAGAGAATCGATGACATCGAGTATTCCGCCAAATCCAGGGAGTCGGCTGCTGTCTTTGACACCGGCATCTCGTTTAAGGAGCGATTCAGTCAGATCGCCTAACTGAGCGAGGATAGTGATCGCGATGCTCAACCATAAATTCTGGACGAGAGATAATGTGATCGCCCCGGTAGCCTTAGCGACGATAACGAAGATGAAGCTGACAGCCAAAGCAGAGATAAACCCTCCGATAGCTCCTTCAACGGTTTTTTTCGGACTGATCCATGGAGCTAGCTTTGTGTTCCCCAATCCTTTTCCAACAAAATAAGCGCCGACATCGGTCACTTTACTGACAACCAAAACATAAAGAAGCCAAAGCCTGCCATCTTGCCCCTGCTCTGGAGAAAAAAAATAGTTAATCATCAAAGCACACCCTAGAGGGATCGTCAGGTAGACAATGCCAAAGACCGTGACAGCGAGGTTTCCTAAAGGGGAGGTCCGGTGGGTGAAAAAAGCAAGGAAGCAGCAGATGAAGGAGCCCAGCAAAATCAGTTGAGGAATCCCTTTGCAGCAGGGATACTGCAGGCTTAGGTCCAGAGCGATGATGAAACAGATCGAAGAGGCGATGCCAAGTTTCTTTAAGGGGGCAAACTCCTTGTGTCGAGCCAGCTGATAATATTCTGACAAAGCAGCCCAAACGATCGCTACATGAAGCAGGATTAAAATCGGCTTGAAGAATTCCGAAAACGAATAATAGAGAGACAAAAACACTCCAGCGGTCCCCAGGATCCCAAAAAGAAGGCGGTATCTGAATTGAGAAGTCATACGGTCTACTCTCCTCCCCACCGCCTATCGCGGCGTTGGAAATCGATCACGGCTGTGAGGAGATGGTGAGGTGAGAAATCAGGCCACAGCACATCTGATATATATATTTCTGTGTAGGAGATCTGCCAAAGAAGAAAATTACTCAGCCGGCATTCACCGCTCGTTCTGATGAGGAGGTCGGGATCGCCCCAAGGGTGGGTATCTAGATAGCGGGAGATTGTCTCTTCGTTAAACTCTTCTTTGTTCAATCCATTTTGGTCATAATCTTCAAGCATCGCCCGAAATGCCCGACAGATTTCATTTCTAGAGCCATAGTTCAGTGCGAGGATGAGATTGAACTGGTTGCAGCCCTCCGTTGCCGATTTTGTCTCTTGAATCACCTCGAGCAGAGAGCAAGGGAGCCGGCTTAAGTCACCAATGGTTTCGAGTTTGATGCCGTTGTTGACCATCTCTTCACGCTGAGTCGTGAGATAGTTCATATAGATGATCATCAAGGCAGCGATCTCTTCATCTGACCGATTCCAGTTTTCAGTCGAAAAACTGAAGAGCGTCAAAGCCTTAATCCCGAGTTCCTTGGCCGCTTTGATGATTTCCATGAGCGTATCGGCACCTTCCCGGTGGCCGACAGAATAGCCGGCAGCTCTTTGTTTTGCCCAGCGGCGATTGCCATCAGGGATCACTGCGATGTGATGAGGAATCCTCCTTGCATCCAATTCTTCTAATTGAAGAGGGCTGAAATATTTTTTAATTGTTGGGTTGGGGCTGACAGCTACCTCTACAGCCATAATATTCTCATCCTTTTCCATATTAGTTTCTTAGTCACCGGCTTTGAGTACTTCCATGAAAGCACTTTGAGGGATATTGACTTTTCCGATCTCCTTCATCCGCTTCTTCCCTTTCTTCTGTTTCTCCCAGAGTTTACGCTTTCGAGAGATGTCGCCCCCATAACATTTTGCAGTGACGTTCTTCGTGATGGCTCGTATCGTTTCACGGGCAACAATCTTGCCTCCAATGGCAGCTTGAATCGGGACTTTGAAGAGCTGCATAGGGATGACCTCGACAAGCTTGGCACAGATCGCCCTTCCTTTGCTCTCTGCTTTTGACCGATGGACTAAACAGGAAAACGCATCGACAGGTTCTTCATTGACACGAATCTCCAATTTGATGATATCGCTCGGCTCGTAGGAATCAAACTCATAATCGAAAGATCCATATCCTTTCGTAATAGATTTCAACTTGTCATTGAAGTCGATGATAATTTCATTTAATGGAAATCGATAGGTCAAGAGGAGGCGGCGGGAATCCATTGTTTCGGTCTTCACACAGACACCCCGTTTCTCCATCCCAAGGTTCATGATCGCTCCAAGATATTCTGAAGGGACCATGATATGGCACTTCACCCATGGTTCTTCCACCCCTTCGATGGAGGTGGGATCGGGGTAGTGTGCCGGGTTGTCAACCTCTTTGACCATTCCATCGCCGAGAGTAAACCGATAAATAACGCTCGGAGCTGTGGAGATGATATCGATATCAAATTCCCTTTGAATCCTCTCAAAGACAATCTCAAGATGAAGCAGCCCTAAGAAGCCGCAGCGGAAACCAAACCCTAAAGCCATGCTGCTCTCCTGTTCGATATGGAGAGCGGAGTCGTTCAGCTGCAGCTTGGCAAGGGCGTCGCGGAGAGATTCAAAGTCGGTCGCATCGATGGGATAGATCCCTGCATAAACAACCGGTGTGATCAGGCGAAAACCAGGCAGGGCCTCTTGAGAAGGATATTTAGATTCGGTGATGGTATCTCCAATTTTCACATCAGAGGAATTTTTGATGTTGGCGATCATATACCCCACCTCTCCGGGACGGAGCACATCGACAGGCCGTGCTTTTGGAGAAAACGCACCCACCTCAAGAACCTCAAAATTCTTATCCGTCGCCATCATTTTGATGAGGGAGCCTTTTTTGATTTCGCCGCTGATCACCCGGATATAGACCATCACGCCGCGGTAGGTGTCGTAATGCGAGTCGAAGACGAGAGCACGAAGGATCGTGTCTTCAGGCTCTTGTGGGTGTGGGACTGAGTTGAGTATCCGTTCGAGAACTTGATCAACACCAAGCCCTGACTTTGCAGAACAGCCAATGGCATCGGAAGCGTCGATGCCGATGACATCTTCGATCTGTTTTCGCACTCCCTCTACATCAGCAGAGGGGAGGTCGATTTTATTGATGACGGGGACAATTTCCAGATTTCGCTCTAGAGCGAGATGAACATTGGCAAGGCTCTGCGCCTGCACCCCTTGACCTGCATCTACAACTAACAGAGCCCCCTCGCAAGCAGATAGAGAACGGGAAACTTCGTAAGTGAAGTCAACATGTCCTGGGGTATCAATCAGGTTGATCTGATAGGATTGTCCATCATTGGCTTCGTAATACATCGTCACGGGATGGGCTTTGATGGTAATCCCACGCTCCCGTTCTAAATCCATGTCGTCGAGAAGCTGCTCTTGCATATCCCGCGCTTCGACAGTGTGAGTCAGTTCCAACAATCGATCTGCTAAAGTTGACTTTCCGTGGTCAATATGTGCAATGATTGAAAAATTGCGAATGTTCTTAATATTGTACTGACGCATAAAAAAGTGTTCCCAGATATTCTAAAGAATTGCGGCCAAGATGACTCGAACATCCACCGAGTTGCCCCGACTAGAACCTGAATCTAGCGCGTCTACCAATTCCGCCATGGCCGCAAGTGACGAACATTATTCTATCTACATTGAGGTTTTAAAGAAACAAATTCTTCGAAAGAATTGCATTGAAAACTATTCAATAAAACCCATACGATTTCAACGATTCACTTTACATCAGTGCATTTTTATGAGTTTTTATCGGCAACTTGTCACGCCTCTTCAACAGTCTCAAGATCCTCCTTTCGTCCTCACTGAACGACATTTGCAGATCCTGTGGTTAGAGCAAAAATTCTTCCTCCCTCTTTTCACTCCTGAAGGGGAGGCGATAAAGGTGATTTCTCCAGGAATTTGGAACAATGAAGCAGGTCCAGACTTTCTGAAAGCTCATATAAAAATTGGAGATTACCTCTACAGAGGGGACGTAGAAATCCATTTACACCAAGGTGGGTGGTGTCAACACAAGCATCATGAAGATCCGCGGTACAACCAAGTGATCTTGCACCTCGTTTTCTGGAACTCCGCAAAATCTACAGTCCCCTATAAAGAAAATGGACAGAGTTTTTTTGTCTGCCATCTGCAGAACTCTTTATCCCTCCCTCCACATCGAATTGTCAATTTGATCGATATCGATCTCTATCCAAGCAAAAAGTTTAGCGGAAACGGCCGCTGTGCAAACCTCCTCTTTCAAAATCTCACTGAAGAATCGATGGCTGTCTTATTTCGTTCAGCAGCTTATTGGCGGCTTGAACGGAAACTCAATTTCTTTGAAAGCCACATTAACGACCGCTCCATACAATTTGCTGCTGGAATCGCAATGGCTCTAGGCTATAAAAATAACGCTGTCCCCTTCTTCGATCTTTTCCTTTATCTGTTTTCTTTCCGAGATCTGTCCTATGATCAGCTCTTAGCCATCGCATATGGCTGCTGCGGATTTCTTGAAGATGGCTATAACAAGGGCTGGGAGGCCTCTGACTATTACCAGTTACTCCGAAGCTATTGGTGGGAAAGGAGATCGGAAATCACGCACCAAACGAATCTAAAATTAGATCGAATCAGACCGATCCAACACCCCGTGAGAAGGCTCGCCTATCTCGTCCAGCTATTACAAAACCCAACATTAGAGCTCATCTGGAATCAGGTTCTCATGATTTGGAACCAGCCCGTTCCTAATCATCGAAAAGGCTACATGAAACTTAAAAACACTCTTCTAAGTTTGATTCCTGCATTTCATCATCCTTATTGGGAGCGCCATTATAACTTTGAAAAACATCAAAAGGAGAAAGCGCTTCCAACCTTAGGAGAGGAGCTGAAAACACATATTTTCCTCAACACCTATTTACCTTTACTCTTTGGTTCGAACAGCCACCCTACTCAAGAGAAGGAATGGAAGAAGATTGAAGGGGTATATAACTGCATGAAATGCCCTGAAACTAGCAAAAGCCAATATCTGCACCACCGTTTTTTTGGGGACCGACTGGGAACTCATTTTCAGAGAAACTCACAGATGGTCCAAGGAGCTTATCAACTTCATCATGATTTCTGCCTGCATTTTGAAGCAAGCTGTGAAGGATGTCCATTTGTAGAACGGTACCTGGAAAGCCCTTTCGTCACAAGATAAGCAAAAGAGACAAAACAGGATGGGCAGGATCGTGCAACTTCCCAAGACAATAAAAACAGGATGGGCAGGATCGCTTCGCGGTAGGATAGGCAGGATAAATAAGATAGAAAATTTAGGCAAAATTAAGAAAAAAAATATAAGAAAAGATTCTATCCAATTTATCTTACTTATCCTGCCTATCCTACCGCGAAGCGATCCTGCCCATCCTGTTTTGTCCCTTTTGCTTATCTTGTGGCGAAGTGATCCTGTTCTTCCTGTTTTATTGTCTTGGAGAGTTGTCGCTGACTGATAATTGGATTTTGTTGTTGTCATCGAAGGTGTAATTCCACATCCACGAGGATTTGTCAATAAGAGTAAGTTCTTCCAACAGCAGGCCGCTGGGATCTGTACGGAGGCTCAACCGATGGTTGGAAGGGACAATGAATTCGCGGCTTCCATTTAACACTACACCCTCTGCATCAAATTCAGCACTTTGATAAAGGATAATTTTTACCTCTTCTTTGCGATGAATGTCATTCTTCCAGAAATTGTTATAAATTTTCCTGTTTATCCCCTTATTGCGAATGGTCACATCTTTTAATCTGCAACGGCTTTCTCCTCCATATTTCAGAACACCATCGTGATTTTTCTTTCCGAGCGGAGAGGTCGACAATATCGTCAAACTCCCTGCTAAATCAAGATTCTCGATGTCAGCCTCAGCAATTTCTAATACGAGATCAGAATCGGTGGCGAGGGACCCTCCCCTTATTTTCTGCTTAATCACAGAATAGATCGGTCCTAGCGCAGGATGGAAGAGGAATAGAGCTGATGGTCCGTGATGGAGCATCTCATGAATATCTCGCCAGCTTGGAAGCTTAAAACCACACTTTTTTAGCAGTCCATAGTGGTTGAATAATAGATCATAGTAGGCTTGCTCAGGAGTCGATGAAAGGGATCCTCCCGGCTTATAAAGATTCTTTGTTGTCGAAATCGTTTTTTTGCGGTCGTTATAGATGACAAAAGTTTTAAGGTAACGCTTGCACTCATCTCTATTTAATTTCGTTGGAAATCTGTCCACAAAGTAATCTGCAATGTTCTGCATCGTCGATTCAAGCCTCCCTCCAGGGATAAACACCCGTTCTCCTGTTCTATCAATGGAAGGAACCAGCGACTTCAAATTAATAATCTGACCAGGAATAGGATGGCTTGTAATCACCCTGCGCACGGCTTTGATGTTTGCAAATAAGATGTTCGTATTGGCAGGATATTGTGAAAAAGGACTTCCTGGATGAGCAGGAATCTCGCCAATTCCTCTCTGATGGAAATCGGTGTATTCAATATTGGTTAGACAATACTCATAGGTCCCTTCTTCATCATGAACAATGAGGACGTTTGTCCCTTCAGCACTGTTAATAAGCCTTTCGCAGGAAATAAATCCAAATGATTTACGTTCATGGAGGCCGATACCGCTCAGAGCAAGGACACCCTGGTCGCTGCCAGCTAAAGGATTATTAATCTGCCTGACAAGGCATTCGGAGCGACCTAAAGACTCGAGCCAAGAAAAAACTTTCTGATCTTCTGCCAGTTTCCAGATTACACCATGCCCACTCGGCTTTAACAGCAATGTCAAGGGAGCTGTCAATGCCCAATTCCCTTTGATCGTAACAACAGGAACAAGAGGCTGGATAAAAAAGCAAAAATGTTTGGGAGACCTTCCAAACCAATGTTCCCGTTCACAGAGCTGAAGAACATAGTGATGATTATTTTTTTCACTCGACGTCATGACTGCAATAGGTGTTTCGAGCTGCTCTCCTGTCAATTTATAGACCAAGTACTCCCTCCCCTGCAGATCTCGAATCAACCCCTCAAGCAATGTCCGGCCAAGAAAATGAAGCATAGCCGCAGGGAGGGGATCCCCTGTTTCTTCATCGACAAGATTTAGGCGGTCTGCAGCCCCTCCTAATGGATAAATTTCCGCAAGATGTCGAAAAGACTCTATCCCCCATCTCACAGCTTGAAGCACTTCAACGTGATCCTGCTCAAGATGAATCCCTTCTGGCTGCATGTAATGAATGTGATTTGAAATCATCTGCGGCGGATTCATTTGATTGGCAATAAGAGTCAACACCGTCATGTGATAACCAATGATGCCTCCTTGATAGTGATAGAAATTCTCTATCTCTGCAAGTTGCTTAAGAAGAACTTTAAATTGCTCTTGTCGTCTTTCATCAGTATCTGTCATATTTAAGACATTAGCCCCTTGTCCGATAGCTATGAGGGATTTTATTAGATATTCTTCTTCAGAATTTAGTTCAGAGATGAATTGATTGATAAGAGGCTCTTCTTTCAAAAATTCTTCTATCACTGGTTGAAGATTGATAACAGCCAGCTTCTCCTCATATGATTGAGCTTTACTGACCATTAACAGAAGGTTGTTTATTTCAGCGATTTGCTGTTTGACAGGTAAAAGATTGATTTCCATATGATCGTGACTTTTTCTGGTTTGGTGATATCATTCGCTGCTCTATACCGGCATCTGATTATTTTTTCAGGATTTTTGATGCTAAAACTCGACTTTGTACTTGTTAACTAAACATAAATGTAGTCACCTTAAAATCAATGAGATAAATCATTTTCCGTAAAAAAATAAGCCTTCCAATGAATTAAGATAAGAGACATCGAATAGATTGTCACCATCAAAAAATTCATCAAATGGCGCTATGACGATCAAATTCTTTTGACTATTAAAGGGAACAGAGTTAAAACAAATCCCATCAGATGAATGAAAAGGCCTTTTCCCATTTTGGGACATCTTTTCGGTTTGGTGAAAGATCAAAAGGGTTATGTTTTTGAGAGATTGCTGGCGAATCCTAGCATTAGGGGGAGCCGGAAATTGATCGAAAAATTGGGAAAAGGGTAAAAACAATTATTGTCTTCTGCATATCCTTTTCCGACAAGAGGATTGCATGAGACTAGCACTATAGGAGAGTAGGCATGACAAAAGATACAAAAACACAAAAAGACCCAAAAGATAAAAAAAATTCAGCTTTTATGAAGCCAGTCAATGTGACTGAAGCTCTCGCTGAAATTGTTGGACATGGTCCAATGCCGCGCACTGAAATCACAAAAAGAGTGTGGGACTACATCAAGAAGCATAAACTTCAAGATCAGAAAAACAAACGGAATATCAACCCAGATCAGAAGTTGAGTAAAGTCCTAGATACAACTCAACCTATTGATATGTTTAAAATGACAAGTAAAATAGCAAAACATATCACTGAAGCAGCTCCTGCAAGCAAGCCTTAAGCGACCCTTCAGCAGCCTTAGTTTTTTAAACACAGAGGCACAGAGAACACGGAGAAAAAATCTCTCTGTGACCTCTGTGCCTCTGTGTTTCTTTCCGGTGTTGTGACATAATTTCTCACTGATCTCAGTAGTTCAGTGGTGAATTTTGCAACAAAGCGATTCCAAAAAACAGTTCTTTCAGCTATAATCAGTCCTATTTCAAGTTGATATTTATATATGTATAGGAAACAGTGGGTAGAACGCCTTTGGGATGCGTGGTGCATCGTCTCGATCGTTGGGATCTGGCCTCGCTTTGTCGAACCGCAGCTGCTTTCAACAACGCAACTGGTCCTCCCTATCCCCCAATTGCCACAAAGCCTCGAAGGGACCAAAATTATCCAGCTCAGCGATTTACATTGGGCCAAAGGTTTTCCTCAAGGTCTAATCGATAAAATCAAAGACAAAATCAACAGATTCAACCCGGACATCATTGTTTTCACCGGCGATTTTCTCACTCGTTCGCGCTTAGAAAATGAAGAACAACTCATGGAACTCCTCAACAGTCTTAAAGCTTCCACAGGCTGTTTTGCTATATTAGGCAACCATGATTATAGCAAATTTGTTACCCTCAACCGCGATGGCGACTACGACATTGATCGCGCATCCTCTCAATCTTCCATTAGCAAAGGATTTTCACGTCTTCTGACTTCGACATCAACAGCAACAGGCAACATCACTCCTGAAGCGAAGCAAGTAGGGATGCATCATGAGCTCCTTGCATTGCTGAAAAAAACTTCTTTCACTTTGTTGGATAACGACTCACAACTCATTCCTTGCAGAGGGAGCTATCTGAATGTATGCGGCTTAGGGGAATATGCGTTGGGACGATGCAATCCAGAAAAAGCTTTTAGAAACTATGATCCGAAATATCCTGGGGTCATTTTATCCCACAATCCCGATTCTTTTCCCTTTTTACAAGACTATCCGGGCGAACTCATACTAGCAGGACACACCCATGGAGGCCAGATCAACATCCCCTTGCTTTGGAATAAATTCACAAAGATGAAAGATAAAAAATATAAAAGGGGATTAAAGAAACTTAAAGACAAGTGGGTCTATATCAATCGAGGAGTCTCTTCGGTTATGAAATTTCGCCTGTTTTCTATCCCGGAAATCACTTGTATCACATTACGAAGAGGATCTCATGCCAACACACATTCCGTTTAGCGTTATCTTCTTATCAGGAGGCCTTGGGCTGCGCATCGGCGGCACAACACCGAAGCAATACTTACCTCTAAACCAGAAGCCCCTTGCTCTTCACAGTTTTGAGCTTTTCCTCTCCTTGGATGAAGTGCAAGACATTGTGATCGTTTGCCATGAAGACTATGAGGGGCTCTTTCTGGAATCAGCTAAAGCAAGCCGCGCGACGATACGCTTTGCCAAGCCTGGGAGCCGCCGTCAAGATTCTGTCTTTAATGCACTCCAACAGATAGAAAACGACCCTCTTGTCTGCATCCACGACGCAGCCCGCCCCTTCATCCAATCCGAACACGTACGCGCTGTCGTGCAGGAGGCAGAAAAATGGGATGCTGCGGTATTGGGCACGCGTTTGAAATCGACGATTAAAGTTTGCGACCCCGAGCAGATGATCCTCAACACGCCCTGTCGGGATTCCTTATGGGAAGCTCAAACACCTCAAGTGATCCGTTGCAGCATCCTCAAAGAAGGTTTTACCTACGCTAACGAGAGAGAGCTGACCGTGACCGACGACGTTTCATTAGTTGAACTCATTGGGAAACCCGTTAAAGTCGTTGAAGGAAGCTACAATAATATTAAAATCACAACACCGGAAGATCTGTCTCTAGTGTCCAATTTGAGCTCTTGTAAAGATTATGCCGCGTTATAAACTGATCATTAGTTACGATGGAACCCACTATAGCGGATGGCAGATACAGCCTAATGCTCCTTCAATTCAACAGCATATCCAAGAGGCTGTTTCTAAATGTCATGGCGGGAACCAGCTTGCAGTCAAAGGCTCTGGCAGAACGGACGCAGGGGTGCATGCCATTGCCCAAGTCGCTCATTTTGATTCTGACCGTCAACACGACACTCAACGCCTGCAATTCATGTTAAATGGGATCTTGCCCCGAGATATCAGAGTCAAACAGGTTGAAGAAGTCTCAAAGCAATTTCATTCTCAATATAGTGCTGTAGGAAAAGAATATCATTATCATCTCCACCTCGACAAAGTCTCAGATCCATTTCAAAGACTTTATTGTTGGCACGTCATACGACCGCTAGACCTGCCGTTGCTGCGGGAAGCTGCTTCCCTCTTTATTGGAACTCATGATTTCACCTCATTTACCAATGAATCCAGTTCAGGTACAGCAGCACGCAACCCTGTGAGAACACTGTATCGGCTTGATATCATTCCGACTGACTGCGGCTTGCGCCTTGAATTCGAAGGGAACGGCTTTCTCTATCGGATGGTCCGTAATATCGTCGGATGCCTCGTCCATACGGCTTCCACAAGACGCTCTCTGGAAGAGATCGTCAAAGCCTTCGAAGCGAAAGACAGACAGCAAGCTCCACGTGGAGCACCCCCTCAAGGACTTTTCCTCGTCCGCGTCCGCTACAATGATGAGCAGGATCACGAACAAGGAACAAACACAGAATAAACAAAAGGGACAAAACAGGATAAGCAGGATCGCAAGCGGCAGGATAAGCAGGATAGGAAAGATAAAACCTCTTAAACCAGCTTAGCGCTTGATTTTCTCATGAAAACGACAGTTCTTCCAAAATGAGGCGATATATCAAATATTGGATGCTTATACGCATCGCTTTTGAATCCCCATTTCGACTCAACCTGACCATCTTCACAATAGATCCCAATATGTTGTGGCGGACCTTCAGGATTTGTAAAATAGACAACCAAATCCCCTTCATCCGGACGTTCAACGTTTCTATATCCCCACTCATTTAAAAGCCCAAGTGTTGGGTTGATGTCCTTAAGGGTACGGATGGCTGTTTTCGCCTTCTCTTCTCGAACCTTGAGAAATGCATAGAGAAAACAAGAAAGTGTTTCAGGGTTTGGAAGACCATGCTTCCCCAAAAAGGCCAAATCATCAGGGCTATAGGCATGGAATCCAAGTGGAGTAATAGCGGATAAGTATTGATAAATATAGCTTCCATAGTCGAGCATTAACGCCCTCTTTCTTTGACCCAATTGCACCGAACTCATTCCTTCATCGAAGGAAAATGCACTTGCCGACGAATGAATATCCGTAGAGCTGGAGGTAACTCCCATCAATTCCAAGCTCATTTTTGAAGCCACATATGCGCTTGCAGCTATTCTCACTCTTTCTACAACTGCAGGTTGAAAACCTGAAACACCTCTCATCTTTTTGCTTAAAATCTTAGTTGGATCAACTATGAAAGAACCTCCTGTAGATGCATTGCTAGTTCTTTCTTCGACATAAGTAAAAACATCCGCAAAAACCTTATCCATGATTTGTCCGTAAAGATACATCGTTGCAACCGTCTCAGTGACACCTTCCCCCTTCCACCGATGAACGAATCTCCCTTCCTGAAAAACTATATTACTACTCGCTTGACTTTGATCCCAAAATGGCGACCCATGAATTGTACTCATTTATAAAACTCCACTTTAAACTTATATTAATTTATGAAATTAGAATCATATTAAACAATTCCATATAACTAGTCAATTGGGAATGTGACTATTCACGTCCGAACCAGCATATGAATCAAAAAAAATTTATTCTTCACGCTGAAAAGAGACCTAAAAAAGAACTTAAAGGACGATAAGTGAACTTATTAATCTATCCTATCCTGCTTATCCTGCCGCTTGCGATCCTGCTTATCCTGTTTGTCCCTTTCTTATCCTGTTATCGTTGACTTGGGGGTTGTGATATGGCCGACAGGGTGGGGTAATAGCAGACACCCTCTTCCAAGAATTTAGGCAAATAGGTGGAGTCGGGAGGGCAGATTAACACAGGCAATGCTGAAGTCATGTTCAAGGCATTCCATCCTCGAGGAGAATCTTCAAATCCGATGATGCGGTCGCCTGGCTGAGCATATCTCTGAATTGCTATCTGATAGCATTCGGGGCTTGGCTTAGGGTTTGCATAGTCTTCTCTGGTAATCCAATAGGGAATCGAATCTAAAATAGGATTTTTTCTCCGAATTTTGGAGATTAGCTCATTAGCAGAATGAGTCACAACGCATCGAGTGATATTTTGCTCTTCCAAAGCATTGAGGAGCTCTGCCGCACCGGTCATGAGCTGCGCTCCATCTCTTTCAATGAGATTGAGGAATTGATCTTTCTTTTCTTGGTAAAGGATGCTCCAGTCAGGTTCTTCTTCATAGAGTGCGGGAAGGTCTGCATAAACACGATCGCGCAGGCCTGTTCCTTTATGGTGCGCCGCTTCGGAAAACTGAGTAAAGTTCCAGCCGAGAGTATAACCTCGTGCAGCACACATCTCAATATAGGCTTGGAAGTGAATGCTTTCGGTATCCACTAAGAGACCATCAAAATCAAAAAGAAAAAGTTCGAACTGTTTAATCCACTCCATCTCAACACCTATAAAACCAATGACCAAAAAAAACATTCAAAAAGTTACAAATTATCTGAATTCATGTAGAATTGCCATTCTATTGTAAATACATGACACTAAAATGACAAGAATCTTCCAACTTTTACTCTGTCTCAGCTTGATTCTATCTGGCTGTTCCAGTCAGTCAGATGCCCCATCTCCCACCCACAATCAAATCGACGGAGAGTATATCTATCGCCGTCATGACGAATCATTCGTTCAGATCGAGCCCATGGTTTCTTTAAAACGAGCTCCCTATCCTTGGGAAGAAGAGACAAGAGCATTCCCTAAAATCACCAAAGATTTTTTTCGATGCAAAGGCTGCAGTTTAAATCCTGTTCATATTATTGAGAAAGAGAAGGAAACAATCCGCAACTATGACTGTGGAGGCCATCTTAAACACAGCCTGCCTTTGAGAGATGATAAAGAATTCATCCATCCTATTTTGATCGACCTGCTAAACTACATCCAAATCCAAACCAACCACCAAGTGATCCTCACCTCTGGCCACTGCTGTCCAGACCATAATGTCTATTTAGATCCTTCCCCAGCCAATCAAGCTTCGAAGCATATGATCGGAGCCGAAGTTGATTTTTACGTGTTTGGGATGGAAGAAGAGCCAGAAAAAATTGTCGACATAATCATGAAATATTATCAAGAAACGGAGAAATACCAAGGACTGCAAGACTTTCTTGAATTTAAACGCTTTGATAATGGCAAGGTCACTATAGCTATTCTCCCATGGTATAACAAGGAGGTCTTCATCAAAATTCTAAAAAAATCGGAGGGGAGAGACCTGGATAACAACCACCCCTACCCTTACGTGAGCATTCAGGTCCGTTATGACTGGGATCTCAAAACAACCGTTCAGTATTCATGGGACAAGGCGTTCCGCAATTTTCACCGCTGGTAACCTGCTTAGTCATAGTTGCGTGGACTTTTTCCTGTCTTTGATATCTTAAAGTCCAGGGTAGTGTCTTCTAGACCCTGTCTCCGTTTTTCAATGAATTCTGCTTTTAAAGCATCAGCAGCCCCGCTATCTTTACGGTTGATTTCCGACCGCTTTTTCATGAATGCAAGGGCATCTTCTTCTTTTTCGAAGATAGCTTTGAGCAACTCCAAAGGTGCGTGAGCCATCTCAATGGGCTTGAACTTGTCTTTATTTACATAATATAATAGCGAAACATAGGCCTTGCCGGGCTGATAGGTCTTATCGTTCATGATCTGCTTGTAATCATCTCTGGAGACAGTCCCTTTAAGCATGTGGTAGAATACTTCTTGCAATTCAGGATCTTCCAATTTAAGCCAAGCTATGTCTAATTTGTCTTTAATCAGGGGGCTATTTTTTTCATTTACAGCTTTTTTAATGGCATCTAGGAGCTCTTCCGGCAGATTTTCTCTTTTATCCTTCACCTTCTGATAGAAATCTGCATGCCCATAGAGGATGTCCATGAGTGGAATGGAGATCAACCGTATCTGTGCTTCTGCTTTCATATCCGAGTCTTGTTGCCCCCCCTCATTAGATTGAGTCGTTTTCGTCAATAACGCCCCCCAGTTTAGGTTTGCAATCTTGTCATTATACTTCTCATAGAGACGTCGTTGTTTGAGATTAAATTCTTGCCGTTCATATTTCGTTAAGAACTGTTGATAAGCTGTCTCTACCATCGATTGGTTTTTGAAGCTATCGATCTTCTCAATCGTCATCACCATCAAAACCATGACCAAAGCAAATACAAGGGGAAGGATGTTCATATGATCACGCCGGAGGGTAATAGATGTAGTTTTTGCTAGAAGAGAGGACGAATCGGAAACGATAGGTTTCGACCTCCCCAGAAGGGCTCTTAGATTTTTCTAAAACCGAACGAGGTTTTTTCACTTCGACGGTCATTTCAACTATCTGCGGCATCTGTTTATACTTAGAAGACCAAACATCTTCATGCCATTTATCGGGTTCGGGGGTGGCAGCTTGTACTTCTCCTTGCTCTTGCTCATTTTTAGGCCCTTCATTTTCATTGGGATTAAGTCCCTTAGTGGCAATCGCACCCTCGTTAGTCACCCTTGCAGGAGCGGCATAAAATCGGAAGTTCAAGCTCGTTACTCTGTCTAATAGCACCTCTTGGTGCATATGCTGGTGGGTCTCATTCAAGGTGATCGGCCAAGTCATCAATCGCAGCTTCCCCCTTTTATCGAGGAAAAGCCTTCCCAAAACTTGACCTGAAAATGTTGGATCTTTTCGAACTCCATTGTCATAGGTAAAAATCAAACTCGTTGAATCAGCGAAATCAGAATTTTGGGGCTGTGTATAAAAATAGAATCTGTTTGATTTATTATCCTTTTCGTTGGTTATCCGCTCAAAAATATAAGCAAGGCGCGTTTCTAAATAACGCATCTGAAAGCTTTCTTTCTGAGCAACCTTTCCAGCGACTGAGAGCGACGACAAATCGCGGAAAAACGTAAAAATCACGACTAATAATATCGACAGGATAAATAGTGCGATCAGCGTTTCGAGAAGGGTGAAGTAAGCTTTCTTGATCGTCCTAAAACAAGCCATCGCGTGCATCCGTTTGTTTCTTTGACCGTTTGATTGTTTTTGACTTAGCGTTTATTGTCTTTCTCTTTGTAACACGGCTCTGACTCTTATCTGAGAGCAGATCGGCTCCGCTCTTTTCTCCTTCCTCATCTTCATCCTCACCTTCCTCTTCAACGTTTGAAGAATCAGAGGAGCTGTTCTTTGTCCATCCTGCATTGATATAGAGATCATAAGAATAGGCAGCATCCGTCAAAGGGTAATTCTTCTGTTTGACTTTATCCTTCATGAAAATGGTCAGTGAGATAAGGTATTTATCGCGCGGGGCCCCCTTTTTTCTGGGGTGCGCCTCTTTGAGCGCAAACTGATAGGAAGCCTCATAGGCTAATGGAGCAAGTAAACTGTCTAATTCTGGATCCGAAAATGGGAATTTTTGCCCATTCTGGCCATTAAAATCATCCAGCGCAATGCTGTTCTGATAGAGCCGTTCAACAATTTTAGCCTGAACAAGCCGAGCGAGGTGATCCCGTTCGTTGATCCTCACAATACGCTCTTGGGCAATATACATCCTTGTAAAAATGTCTAAGGCAGGAGCTGCGCAAAGCATCAATACGAGGATAGCAACCATCACCTCAAGGAGTTGGAAATGCCTCTTAAGTACCCGGATTCGACTGTTTATCTTTCTGTAAAGCCTCATAAACCTCTGATGGGAACAGCTTTTCACTTAAAGATTCGGTTTCTTCTTCGCTCATGAGATGTCGTTTCATCTTGCGGACCTGATCACTGAGCTTGCGAGGGTCGGTCATCACTCCATTCATCGAAGAAGGATACCCTGGAAGGGCAATCAGTTCGACCCGTCCATCCGATTTCCCCTGTTCGACAAATTTCAAGATCCCCTGGCTCATGTCGCCAAGGGAAAACAGCAAGGTTAAAGGATTTTTAGACTTGCCATTAAATTGGATCGACTTGATCGTTGAAAGGGTGATTTCTCGCTCAATGACCTTCTGTTGAAAGGAGGTGAAAGGCTTTTCGACGTCGATGCGCATCAAAAACGTATTATGGTCTTTTGTGAAGATGACTTTGACATCGGTGTCCAAAATGAGCATCATGTCTTGAGCCATCCCCAGATGGCTTAAGACCTGCTCTGTTTCGGACATAAACCGTTGTTCTTTATACATCTTGTTGACGAAGACACCAGTCAATCCTATGCCAAAAGAAAGGATCAGCAAGACCGTCAACACCTCCAAAAGGGTAAAGTACTTTTTTCTTGCTGCCTTCGTAACAAAACCGTTCATGAAATCTTGCTGTTATTTATTAAATAACGATCCTTTTCCTTTCGACTCCAAATATTTCTCATATTTCTCTGATTTGATTTGAATGTCTCCATCCTCATCTACGGTTACTTGATATTCTGATCCCCATCCGTCGACTTCAAGTTCTTTAGCGTTCTTCACCATCTGAGATGACTCGACAATGGCTTTCCAGTTAGATTGAATGCTCTGTTTATCGGTGGGATGTCCTGCCAGATAGAGGTCGAGGACAGTGCGGATCTTTTCCATGCCATTCTTTGTTTTGAAAGCTTTACCCTCTTCCAAACTCCCTGTGTAGTTATAGGCAATGACACCCGTGATCATCGCAATCAAGAACATCACGATCATCATTTCTACTAGGGTGATAAATCGCTTTTTCAAAAATAGTGCTTTCTTTTTCATCTCTTAGCTCTCCTTATCGAACCTTCATAAAAATTTGTCTAAAAACCTGCTAGACTTTGAGACTCAATGATTCATTGTTAAAAATAAAAATTGAGAAAATAACAAATGAACACAATCTCTTCCAATGCAGATCGGAATTTTTATTTTAACACATTGATCGATTCATGTCTATGACGTTAATTCAATCGATCTCTTGTCCCTTGAATAAGACTACCAAAGTCGATAATTCGTGCAAAAAATCCACTTTCTTCAACTTCTGGTGTGACTCCATTGACGTGAATGAGCACAGGAAGTATTGCTTGCCCACGTTCGATGTGGAGGACGTTGAGTTTATTTTGCATTTCTTGAATAACCGCAGGGGGAATGGGGTTTCTAGAGAACTTAACCTCGCAAACAAAGAGATTTCCGAAGCGGGTTTGAATGAGATAATCGACTTGACATCCCTTCCTTTGTGTACTTTTCTTCTGAAAGAAAGGATTATCATATACGACTTCCTCAAACCGAATCCCCAACTCACGCAGCAAAAGCTCTCGGTTATTGATAACCAAGTTTTCGAACTGCAACCCTATTATTCCCTCCCATGAAGAGATTGAGAAAAGGGAGCTATTTTTAAAAGCATCGCGTTTAATTTTATTGAGATTCGGCGCCATATACTTGAGATAGAATCTCAAAAAGTTGTCACGGATTCGATAACGACTATGACGAGATTCCCGTCCTGTCTTTAAAGACCACGTATGTTCTAGTCCTAAATACCCCGCCAGAACAAGCTCTTCGAGATATTCACTCAACTGCCCACTACTCCCATAATGAATATTCTGAGAAATAGTGGTATGATCTGCCGGCCCATTCGCCAAAAACTCGACGATTTTGCGATAGTTATCTGAGCGTTTTCCGAAGAGATCATAAAAAATACTATCAAATTCACTAACCAAAAGTCCATTAGGTGTGAAACATAAACGTCGAATGTTCTCTTGTGCAGTAAGTTTTGGATTAATTTGTTCCAAGTACCAGGGAATACCTCCCGTTAATGATAGGAGGGTGAATTTTTCCTGAATAGATCCCTTAAACCCCATTTTTCCTAATAACTGATTGCATTCATTTAAGCTCAGTTCTTGAAGATGAATTTTGTGTGAAATACGGCCATAAAAACCGGTGCTGCTTAAGATGTTTTTCTCAATCCATGAAGAGATAGATCCGCAAAGAATCAAAATCAAGTTGGGCATTTTCGAAAAATACAGGTCCCAAGCAATTTTGAGTTTACCAAGAAAAGCAGGATCTTTTGAACCCATCCAAGTAATCTCGTCTAGAAGCAAGATAAATCGCCCTTTCGGAGTTGATTTAGCTAGCATGGTGAATAAATCTCCCCAATCATCTGCTTTCAAACCCGGTAATCCCAACTTTTCAGTCAGCTGCCTCGCAAACTCCTCGCGTTGAGATTGGGCTGTTGTTCCTTTTTCTGGAGGAAGTCCTGTCAAAACAAGATAAGATTTACCCTCTGCAAACTTATCGACGAGACGACTTTTCCCAATCCGCCGCCTCCCACGGATCACAACAAGGCTGGCACTTTTCTTTGCTAAAAGTGCCTCTAATCCTTCTAGCTCCTGTTCTCTTCCAACAAACAATTGAGACTGCATATTTTATTCCTTACGTGAAATTATCATTTTAGACATTTCACGTAAATTTTTGCAACAATAAAATGTTACGTGAAATCATCGTTTTCATTATTTCACGTAAAAATCTCAAAAAAAATGCGTTCATATACAAAGCATCTATGAGGAAAATTCGTCTGGAACGATTGGTATTTCGCCAAAAGTATTTTGGAGCTTATGAATCCAATCTTCTAATAAATCTCCCCTCGAATACCTTAAGTAAATAAACTCAGGCATGCTATCAAATGAGTCGGTCCACTTCCACAAATTTAACCAAATAAAATCTAAATTGCCTCCTAAAGTCAATGTGAGAGAATAAGGAATCTGAAATTTAGATAATAATCGAATATTTTCTTTCCAAATTTGAACCCATTGAGAATGATCAACCCGAGAACTCAGAACATCGGTTCCCATAGATACCCCATCAAGAGCTCCTGAAGCTAGACTAAGTGTTAGTAATTTTTCAATCCAAGGAGACAAATCCACAAAACCTCCAGTTGCAATTCGAAAGGGATGGGGTTGTTTAGCCATCTCTGTTAGAATCTCCGTAATCTGCGGATGTTCAAAAGGCTCTCCACCTGAAAGAACAGTTAATTTGGCAGCCGTTTGATGCATAATTTCTTGAATGGTCTGTGGAGCGAGAAATAACTTCTCCAAATCAGGGCTCGAAAACGGACAATGTTTACATTGTGCTGAGCACTTTGTTGTAAGAAGGACTGTGTGAGCTACTTCAGCGCACATGACGAAGATGTGGGATTTTCTGTAGAATGTCGAACTTCTATGATAATCCGCTTGAGACTCAGTTGATCGATCACTTTATCTATTATTGTTCGATTTTCAGGCGATAAATTAGCATCCCACTCGTCCAACAAAAGGACATCGCAATTTGCTGATCCCAAATCTTTCAAGGCAGCAAGAGCTGTTTCGCCAGTGGAGAGGCTAAGTTGAGATTGCTGCAACATCAATTGATGATGTGCGGGAAGATAGGCCGCGGACAAATTAAATTTATTTTTTAATTCTAGCAAAAGGTTTGATTTTCCAACCCCATTTGGACCTGTAATAGTAAAACGGCCAGACCTATTCTTACCCAAACAATTTTCAATATCTTGAGGAGAGTAATTTTGGTTTCCAACTCTTACGCGGACATGATCTTGTTGAATCAGTGGTCTTAGATCAATGTATTGAGGTTCCGCAAGGCTATCGTAGGTGACCGCTAATTTTTCTTGTAGATCTTTCCATTGAGCAACATACTTTTGGATAATCTGAATATGCATGACTATTTGGAGGCTTCTAGGCAACATCACCAAGATAGCCAAAACAAAACCAGCAGTATCCTTATACATCCAAGCTAAAAACAGTGCGCCTCCCAGAACTAATGCGTTTGTAACCATACCAGCCATAGAAACGGCCCAATCTCTTTTTCTGACATTCTGAAGAGAGGCATTTTCTGTATTTGAAAAGAGTTGTACAAAATGGTTTTTCCAGCGGTCAAAGAAAAGTTGATTGCCCAAAATAATGTTATCCCAACTTCGACTTAAGTGAGCATTGAGTTGATTATCTGCAAGAATTTCATTTCGACTACTTTCGGCAATCGATGTTCCAAAAAGATGAATCATCCACAAGCCTAAAAGACCGGCTACAATGATGATAAGACCCAGAGTCAAATCTGTGACAAGAATAATAGAAATCGTATTTAGCAAAATATTCAACCCTGTAGCAGTAAAATCAACTAAAAAATATACAGCTGACTGGATAGTTTCCTGACCACCTCTGCACATCATATCATGTCGTTGCTGCTTAGATTTTTCATCGCGCCAGTGCGTTGGATGATTATAATTTGATTCTATGTATTCATTCAAATAGTTCAATTGAGCAGATTTATAAGCTCGAGTTGTACACCAGACAACCCAATAGTGAATAATAGTTCCAGGTAGGAGAATACAGATAAATAAAATTATAGCCGAGCTTAGTTGAAATCCTTCAGTTGGATACAAATTAGCAAGGTGGCCTAAAAAAAAAGTTCCTCCAGCCACTAACATCTGTTGCAAAAAAGTGATAAGCAATGTTGCATTGATCCAGTTGTTTCTGAAAATGGTAAATGATGGTTTCATAAAATCACTTTAGTATGTTCAAATAATCCCAATCTAATTGAGATGGTTTTTCGGATGGCAAGTATAAAGTAGTGCTATAATCAATTTCTTTCACAATAGAATCTAACTTCACAATCGTGGTTCGAAAAATTTTAGAGACTTCATTTTTCCCATTTGAGGCACGACAAAGAAAAACCTCTTTGTTTTCTAGATAAAATTTTAAAAGATAATTTTTTAAGAGATCAATTCGATTATTTAATGAAGGCTCGACGAAATTCGTTTGTGGGTTACCTATCGAGCACACATGATAGATAAAGTATGATAATGCAGGTTCAATTCTGTAGTGAAATAACAACAACCGATTAGCATCCAATAGAACGGTTCCTTGCTCCAGTGGGTCTAACCCAAGATTGTTGATCATCACATCAAAACTAGAAATACCCTCTATAATCTCAATCTCGGTATCTTTTGGAGCATTTTTCTTTAAGAGCTCAATAAACGTGACGCCAAGCCTAGGATGCCCTGCAACAAGTAGAGCGAGGTGTGTAATTTCAGATGATAGATGAAGGACATAATCAACAAAACGACAATAATTGACCATATCGTTGTCTTGACTTCTATAAAGATTTCCTAAATCTTCAATTTCACCAACGCCAAATTCTTTTTGCAATTGCTTCCAGAACTCTTTTTCTGATTCAATACCAACAATTTTATCCGCATCCTTGAGTGTGCTTAAAGCTGATAGACTCAGATGTTTTGCTGGATCTACTCCTCTTCCAACAATGCTAATTTTTGGCAAAATGTTCCCCCTTACTTTTTCTTTATCGGTCTCAAAAAACAACCTTTCAATCGTCATCATTCCAGAAAGGATGATTCTATTTAGACCGATTTCTTATAATTGACCTTTCACAGTGATGTTGGGTCAGACGAACTAACTTTTTCCTATTTATGGACCACTTCCTGAAACAGCTCGGCCTTGAGAGTAACCATTCACGAGGATTAGACCATCCTAAAAGGTTTGTTAAAAGACAAACCGCTTCAATCGACTCAATAATAGTAAAAAACTATGAATTTTGCCGATTTCTTCCTATTTCATCCATTCAAACACCATTTTAGAAGGCCTGAACCTCTGTGAACGGTTACACTTGAAATCGATATAGAAGTTTTCTAATCACATAAATATTAAAAATTGTATATTCTGTAAAACTCTATATTATTTCAATTCGCCGAGATCAGTATCTGACTTCTCTTTTAATTGGAAACCAATCTGAGATCCCAAATGACTCCCCTTGTCCTGCATTCTAAATTGACAAATCAATTCTTCTATGTTATTCGGAAGTACCGCTAGGCATCTAGGGCAGGGTTCATTTTGCCTTCGAAAATTAACTTCACTAACCTGATTGTTTGTAAAGTTGTCATTGTTTTGTAATCTCATGGTTTTTTCCTTTGCTTAAAGCATTAATCTAATTGGTGATTGCTTCTCAATTTGATTTAAAAATCAAATATTTGAGAGTTACATCCGCAAAATACACTCGACGAGCCTTCTTTCAGATCTCTCAAATAAGTCTCTGAAAATAAGACATATTCCACATCATGGATATCATTCAGACTTTTTTATTGTCAATACAAAATTCTCTGTTTTTTTATTTTCATCAAATACCTATATTTCAATGAATTAAGTAATCGTGTTACCTCTTTATTCATTTGCATTTTGACCAAAGAGAGTGGATTGTAAACATCACAAAACAAAGCTCAGACTAGTGGCTCCTTCATGAGACTTCGCTAAGTAGAAGAATCATCGACTAGCCGAGAGATTAATTTCCTGAGCTCTTCCATGAGATAAAGTGGGCAATTAAGAACTCTCCCATCCAGCTTT
>JAGVJP010000051.1 GCA_020051075.1 Parachlamydiales bacterium | reverse complement strand
CAAGAAAATAAGATGAATAAGGGATGCTCGCTGAGTAGGCTGCGGCAATCTTCAAGGAGTTTGACAATGCTTTCCTCAATTTTAAATATTTCCCCTTTGGCGCCTCGTCCGAAGCTGGGCGGATCTAAGATGATCCCCTCATAACGAGAGCCGCGCCGTTGTTCGCGTGCGATGAATTTGGCGACATCTTCGACGATCCATCGGATAGGCGCGTCTTCGAGATGATTTAATGCAGCGTTTTCCCTTGCCCATGCCACCATGCCTTTGGAAGCGTCTAGATGGCACACAGCGGCGCCGGCTTTTGCTGCTGCCAGCGTAGAACCGCCGGAATAGGCAAACAAATTCAAAACCCGGGGTTTGATCGATGCTTGCGACAATGGGTGTAATGTTTTCTGAAGCCATTCCCAAAACGGCTTCTGCTCAGGGAAAATCCCTAGATGTCCAAAATCAGTCGTCGATATTTTGAAACGGATGTCTGCAAGTTCGATCTGCCATTCCTTCGGAAGGGCTCGCCGTTCTACCCAACGATTTTCCTGTTCTCTAGAAAACACTGCATCAGCGCGATCCCACTGTGCAGCACTGAGTTGTTTAAGCCAAACAGCTTGAGAGCATGGGCGGGATAGAATGTAGGGACCAAATCGCTCTAATTTCCCCCCTTCCCCGCTATCTAAAAGTTGATAAACCAAAAGATCACATTCCTTGTTTCAATGATTCAAATGCTGAAATGCCGTAACTATTCAGATCCGCTCCTTTGCGTTAAAAAAGGCGAAGGCGTTGAAGCAGACGTTCAATCAGCCTTTCAACACTTGCGTTAATAATTTCTTCTCTAAAGCCTGTCAGCTGAAATGTCCAAGCCTCTACTTCTTCGTCTTTTTTGCCTATCGCAGCCCATATTGTTCCGACCGGCTTTAGCGAGGTTCCCCCTTCCGGGCCCGCAATCCCAGAAACTGCTAAACTATAATCGGTTGCTAACGCGCTGCGCACGCCTCTTGCCATTTGCTGAACAACTTCGCTGCTGACGGCGCCTTTTTGCACGATCAGTTCTGAATCGACTCCTAGGAGTGTGGTTTTGCACGCATTAGAATAGGCAACCACTCCACCCATGAAATATTGAGAACAGCCGGACTGCCGAGTAAGCCGGGCGGCTAAATGGCCTCCCGTGCAGGATTCTGCTACGCTAAGCGTCATTCCTCTCGAAATAAATAGCTCCTGTAATTCAACAACACTTCGATCTGTCATAAATGGTATTGGCATGGTAATTGCATTCATACCGTTATAATCGAATTAACCGTTGATCGCAACAAGATTATAGAGAGATTTTCGGAATTTTTTTGGGAGGAGTTGTTATGAGAAAACGTTTATCCATTTCTATCCTTGCTGTGATTTTAGGGATTTTAATGCTGCTCTTTTGGCTCCCTACTAACCAAGCCATTCTCGCAAAAGGAGAGATTCGAGCGGCCATGGACATTGGATCAGGCGCCACGAATTTAAAGATCGCGAAAGTGGATCCGACTACAGATAAAATCATCGCCATTTTATTTGAGAAGTCGATTCCAGTTCCTTATCAGAAGCATCTTGAGCAATCGACAAATAACACGTTCGACCAGCAGGTGATGGATGAAGGCATTTCTGCCATCAAGGCTTTGAAACAAGTTGCCGATGAGTACCACGTCAAAAAAGTGGTTGGTGTTGCCACTGCGGCTTTCCGCCAATCAAGCAACGCAGAAGACTTTGCTAATCAAATCAAAGAAAAAACAGGCGTCCCAGTTAGGATTATCAATCAAGACGAAGAGGGAATCTTGGCATTCCGAGGTGCTCTTGCATTGACATCAGTCGATCCGAATCACGCCGTGGTTTGGGATATTGGTGGAGGCAGCATGCAATTGACAACACTATCTGATGAAGGGACTTACTTAGTTGAGAAAGGGAAAACAGCGTCAGTGCCATTTAAGAACTATGTGATAGAAAACATTCAACATAAAGACTTATCCAAAACCCAAACTCCCAATCCGATGAACCGTGAAGAGCTTCAAGCAGCTATTCAATATGCTGAAAACCTAGCACAAAGCAGTACAGACCCATACATTAAAGCTAAAATCATCAAAGAGAACACTCATGTATTGGCGGTAGGGAACCTGTTCAATATCGGAATGAAGGGAATGGTCGAAAGCAGCCATGTGAAAAGAGATGCTCTTGAAAAGGCAACTTTCCTTTGGGTCGGTAAAACTGATGAAGAGCTCCCAGGAAAAGGAGCAATTGCTGAAGTGGCCGTCACAAATCCTGCCATGGTCTTGGGGTACATGGAAGGGCTGCATATTAAACAAGTCGACACTGTCGATGTCAATAACGCCGACGGAGCTCTTACGTATCCTCCTTACTGGCAATAGCTAGCAATAAGATAGAAACACAGAGGCACAGAGAACACAAAGGGTAAACATGGAGAACAATTCTCTCTCTCCGTGTCCTCTGTGTCTCTGTGTTTTAATTGCACTCTTATGAGACAACTCGCACCCCTTTCACGCTAAGTTGGGGGTGATTGTTGATCCAAGAAAAGCAAGAATTTCCAAGGCGGGCCGGAGAGAAACTCCGTTTACCATTCACTTCAAAAGGGGTGGCACGGGTATTGTGGCGCAGCCAGAGCTGAATCTGCTTAAAGAGGGCCGCGTTCGGAAAAAGATCCCCTTCCTTAACAGTAAACACTTGGAACCGCTCATCTTGAAAAAGGCGCGGAAAAGAAAATTGAATCCCCCAAAAGATGCTCTCATTGCCAAAGACCATCGAACGAAACTTTCCATCCGCTGATGAATAATGGAGACGATGATTTTGCAATTGAACAACAGGCCTCTTCACCTTAATGAGGCACTGCCCCTCTGTCTTCAAAGGCACTGTGTATAAAGCGTCGTGGTCTCGAGTCAAAATAGAGGAGAATGGACCTCTTATCACGGCTTCGTCCGGGAAGCGTCCTGCTTTCAAAGCTGAGACATAACCACGATAGCACTCCAAAAAATGCTCTCGGGGAAGAACACTCTCGTTAAGCGCAATCACCCCGCTCACCTGGACCATCGAAAAAGGTTCTAAAGCAATCAATAGTTCGCTCATTTCATCGATATCGAGCAGCATAGGACATTGATGCCATTGAGAGGCTTGAAGCGTATAACCGACAGACTGTTTTTCGGGAAAAGGGAGGTTATCTATCGGCATGATGGGGATCTAATCATCGAAAGGATAAACAACAAGAAAACCCCAACAGAGATCGCTGAATCTGCGAGATTGAACACGGGGAAATCATATCCCCAAAAGACAAAATGAAACATATCCACCACATGTCCATAGACGAAGTAATCGACGACATTGCCGACAGCACCGGCGATGATCAGGATTAAAGGGAAACGCCAGGAATTTTCCCGATTATAAATGAGAAGATAAGTGATTAACCCTGCAATTAACCCCAGTCTCAAAATGATCAAAGGAAGTTGATAATGACTCAACAACCCCCAAGCAGCTCCTTCATTCGTCATGTGATTGATGGAGAATTCTACCCCAGCAAAATTTTTGAAAACCCCGATGCCTCCATAAGGGTAAAAATAATGCTGATACTCAATGACAGGGAGGTACGCGTCGACAAGCCCTTTCGTCAACTGGTCTAACAAGAGAATGGCCAACCCTAACCCTAAGAGGAGAAAAGAAAGCGATGCTGAGCGGGAGTCTAGTGAAGCAGAGCTATTCATGAAAGGATTACAACAGCCCCTTCTCGAGCTTTTCTTGCGCTTTCACTGTCATAGTTGCATAAGGGACTGCTTCCAACCGTGCCACAGGAATATCTTCCCCCGTAATATCACAGACACCATAGGTATTCTCTTCTATTTTCTCTAGAGCGCGTTCAATTTGTCTCAGGATAGCATATTCTTTGCTAGTGACCTCTAAACTAATGGTTCTGTCAAAGTCATCAGTCCCCTGATCAGCTTGATGCTGAGAGTAACCCGTTGCTTCGTCAGGCGTCTTAACTTCAGCTGTAGACCCCTTCAGTGAATGAGTCAGTTGCGCCCTCATCTCCTCTAATCGTTTTTTATAACTGGCTATTTCAGCTTTCTTGAGTGCCATAATTGCATCTCCTTTTCTATGTAATTTTTTCGGTTACGCATCGTCCTTACTTGGAATAATTTTAATTGCCTCTTCGAGCTCCTTGAGATCCTTAAAACGGCGATACACGCAGGCAAAACGGATATACGCAATAGGATCTAACGCCAATAGCTGCTCCATCACCATCTCCCCCAGCTGCGTTGTACTGATTTGCTGCACTTGCAAATCCAACAGGCGATAAGTCATCTGAGTTGTCAAAGCGATGATTTGATCATGGCTGATTTTTGTGTGGCGGCACGCTGCTGTCAGCCCATTGATCAATTTGTGCTGTTGAAACTCCTCATAAGTCCCATCACGCTTCTTCACTTGGACGATCAGTTCTACAGTTTCAAATGTGGTGAACCTCTTCGAGCACTGCAAACACTCCCGCCGTCTTCGAATCGCATTCATATCGGCCGCATCGCGAGAATCTGTAACTTTCAATCCCTCATATTGACAAAATGGACATTTCATTGATCTAACCGTTTCCTCGACTCAACAAACTCTAAATTCAAGTTGTAAATTTATATTTTTAAACACACTAATTCTTATTTTTCTATTATAAACGAAAATCATTTATTTTACCTGTATTTCACAAAGAATCCACATAGAAAGTCAACTATAACAGTTTTCGAAATCTAGTGAAAATTTCAGAAAATGAAGGAAATATTTCAGGATCCTAAGATTTGCTGAACATATATAAGCTTGGTATTATGTGTCCAGGGAAATTTTGAGAATGCGGTGTAAAGCCTAAATCTATCGTGAACGAGCCCGATTGCCCTTTTCGGGCACGGGCACGAAAAGGGAGAATCGGGCAGGAGAATTAGAGAGGATCAACCTCTAAATGGGTCAATTAAGACTGATACTGCCCGATGTATCAAGCTCCACCCGCCAAATAAATATCAACTGCGGTGACATTATCGTTCTGATCTGGGACTGCCAAAGCAGACCTTACCAAAAGAGCAATATCGCTAACTTTTGCGGGAACTTCGGCTAATGTGTCTTCTCCTAATACAGGAACTTGGGTCGGTCGATTAGAGAGCGCATGAGCAGCCATATTTGAAGATAATGCATTCCACAATCCGTCAGAAGCCATCAAAAGACGATCACCTTTTTTCCGAGGAAACACGGAGATTTCCGGAACGTTGATCACAGCCTTCCGCTGATCTTCTTGTGGACTAACCGAATGATCACCCATTGCCGCTGGAGTAGCGAGCGTACTATAAACCCTTCTTTGAATAATAATTCCACCTAATGCAACGACTTGTGCTTCGTATCTATTTTGTGGTTTCCACCCATCACCTGAGAAGATTGATTCGATTCTGGCATCGACAGTCAAAGGGATGGCTTGTCCGTCTCTGACTAAAATCGCTCTCGAATCACCAAGGTTCGCCACGATCAATTTGTCGTTCAGGATCAATGACACAATCGCTTTCGTCCCATCCAAAATGGAAAGGTGCGCATTTAATAATTCTGCATCCAGCTTGATGATTGTATTATGAAGAGCTAAGATCATCGCCCCCATCATCTCATCTTCAGTTTGTAGATTCAGTTCAGGAACGCCTGCCAGCTCAGTTGACAGATATGCCTGAATATTTTTCTGAACAAAAGCAGCAGCCTGCCCCCCACCATGTCCATCGAAAACACCGACAACAGATGCTGGACCATGATTAGGAATCTCTACACTACATGCAATATGGCAATCTTCCATTGTTTCTCTTGGACCCTGTGAATATGCAAAATTTACCCCATGACCATTGATCTCATGAAATTCAGAGCAAATGGTTGTCTCGACATCTTCGATTTTATTAGGCCCATCATAGGAACGTAGGGGATAAATTTGCACTGTCATTTTCTTCCAATCGCCATCGGCAGGATAGGAGATTGGAGGCACATCGCTAATACAAGTCCTCTTGTCAAGATTTGATTCAGAGGCGACATTCGCACTAAATTCATTAACCTTGGTCAGCAAATCTGATAATTGTTCAGAATCTCTCAAGAGTTCATAAGGTTTTACATCTTGCAAAAGTGTATCGTAGACAGATTGAGGGACCTCTGCAGAAGCTTTCTGAGTTCCGGCCTCCGCTTGAGGAGCAACTGCTCCTTCAGGTTGTGATTCCAAGAACCCACTAAAAACATCAGTAGTTTTTGCATGTGGTGGTGTACTTGATGTCGATGTTGAAGTTGGCGTTGGAACCTGTGTTGGACTTAGACTTGGCGTTAGCTTCGCGCTTGTTCTATCTGGTGTCGCGCCTGCTGTCGGTGTCGATGTTGTCGAGTTTATTAATGAGAAATTATTTCTCAAGCAAGGGATGCGGTGACGAAAAAGAATGATTGCAAGCGCAGCAAGTGCAGCTATTGCAACAACAACAAACCGATTTGATAAATTGCTCATCAACAATCGAAGGGGTTGAGAAAAATTAGAAGACACTGATGTAATACTATTCATGAAAAATCCCTATTGATTTATGTAATAAAATGTATTCTATAAGAATATAAAATATTCTTCAACAAAAAAACATAACTATTTGCACGCCAGCAATTGTAGATGAAAAACGGCTTCTCTGAGTTATGTTATTGAAGAATTCGCATTCTTCTGGTATACTCCAACACCTAGCAAACATTTATCATACGAATTTTAGAACATGTCTAAACAAACGGTCGTTGTAGGAATGTCTGGTGGGGTAGACTCATCAGTCTCAGCTCTTCTTCTTAAACAGCAAGGCTTCAAGGTCATTGGTTTGTTTATGAAAAATTGGGAAGAACAGGATGAATCAGGAATGTGTCAATCTACGGTTGATTTCCATGATGTCCGTCGAGTGTGTGAATCCATCGATATCCCCTATTACCCGATCAACTTCGTCAATGAATATCGGGAGGAAGTGTTTACCCAATTTATTGACGACTTTAAGCGCGGGCTCACTCCTAATCCGGATATCTTGTGCAATCAGGAGATCAAATTTAAGCTATTTTTCAATAAAGCCATGGAATTGGGAGCAGATTTTCTAGCGACAGGCCATTATTGTCAAAAAGATGCAGACTGTAACTTAATCAAGGGAGCAGATCCTGGCAAAGACCAAACCTACTTCTTATACACAGTCAAGAAAGAGATATTGAAAAAAGTTCTTTTCCCTATAGGAAGTTTGCTCAAAAGTGAAGTTAGAGAGATTGCAAGAGAACATCATTTAGCCACTTCTGAAAAAAAAGATAGCACCGGAATCTGTTTTATTGGGAAAAGAGATTTCAGAGAATTTCTAAGCCAATACATCGCCATCAAACCAGGAGATTTTCAAACACTGGCAGGTAAAATTGTCGGTCAACACCTTGGAGCGGCTTATTATACCATTGGACAGCGGCGAGGATTAGGCATTGGAGGTCCAGGAGAGGCATGGTTCGTCGTGGGCAAGGAGATCAACAGCAATATTGTCTACGTGGAACAAGGGGCCGACCATCCCGCCCTCTATTGCTCAGAGTTGAAAGCACGCCAGCTTAGCTGGATCGGGGACCCGCCAGAACTCCTGCCCTATCATTGCTCTTCTAAAATTCGCTATCGACAAAGCGACCACCCCTGCATCATCGAATCGATCGACGAGGGAACGGCTTATGTGAAATTTACTGAACCTCAACGCGCAGTCACTCCAGGACAGTCGATTGTTTTCTATCAAGGCCAACAATGCCTTGGAGGGGGGATCATTGTTGAAGCAGGTCCATCGTCCTTTCTTTAATCATCCGCATCATCAACATCCTCTATTTCGCCTTCGATCCCCAGATTTTTTAATATCTGTTCTCGTTTTTCGTCCTCATGCTGTTGAATAGATTTAACTTCGCCTTCTTCACCGATTTGGAATTCAGCATTATCAATGTTTATCCATTGATTTCTTAAGAATTGTATCAAATCATCAAGCTGCTCTGGTGTAGTGGACGGACTGAAAATCAATTTTTTCGCATGATCTTCCTCTTGTTCATTCGGAATGATTTGCAATTCCTGTCCAGATCCGTAGTGCACTGCAGAGGGCAGTCCCCTCCCTTTTTGCTCTAAGAACCGCTCTGCATTTCCGTAAACTAAAGTATTGCCCGACGGGGTTTCATAACGCACCTCAACTTCAGACAGGTTCCAGCCATACTCAGCACAACTTTGTAAATGCTGCATGTTGTAGAAGTTTTTAAACGACACTGTAAGTTTTTTTGTACCGTCGGTACTCACCCGTTCTTGAAAAGTTGTAACAGATTTATTTTGGAAAATCTTTTCTGGGAGGCACAGCCCGTCTTTGTCGAGAAATTCTTGAGCTGATTGATAGATTTGCTTGCTATTATCAGGCATTATTAACTCTAATTTCACGCCAGATAACTGCACATTTTGCCTCTGCAAAACACGTAAAACGTCCAACATATTTTCTTTGGAAGGCTTATAGTGCCCGCTCTTATTAGAAATCATGACCAATTCACCATTCTCAATCTTGCATTCCCCCGCACCGATCACGGCTCCACCAGCTAGTATGCTCGAGTGATGCTTCTCGTAAACCACTTGCGAAGTTGCATGAAATGTCTGATCGGGCCCCACGACATACATGGCCACCCCGTTTTTGTATCGCATCTCGTTTGTCTGCGGGTCCATGCCAACACCAACCCGTTCATTCGCTGTATTATATAAGGTGTTGCCAATCATAAAGGCGCCGTTATCATTCAAACATAATGCTGTCAGCTGCCAGTCTTCTTCTGAAAAATATTCTACTCCTTTAGCAGTCAAAACCTCAGGGTGGTTTGCCTGGAGCCAATTTCCAAAATTCATTGTATCTTCAGAGGCTAACCACTTAGCCTCTAGTGCTGTAATGGTATCGCCCATTGGGTGCTGAACGAGAATCGCCTCCATTTGATATGGATGTTCGAGAATCGCCCCCTTCATTCCTCTATTCTCGATGGCAACTAATCCTTTTCCAACAATTTTTGCAGCCTGGTTCACTCGATGAAGCAATCCTGTACTCAGTTTTCTTTCAAGACCGAGCCGCATTTCAACCCATTCTTCCTTTGTCAATGTTTCTGTACTTAATTTTCCTGGAAATGCTGGTTGGTCTTTAATCTTTTCGTCATACATTTTTTCTAGTTCGACTCTGCGAGCCAGCTCTGTCTCGGGGATTTCTATAGTATGTTGACTCACCATCTCGAAAAATTCATCCCTTATTTCCGCTGATGTTCTATACGACGACCTTGCTGAATCGGACTCTAAAAACTCCGTTTGAGCAAAATCTTCTACTCGATTCGTTAATGGTGTCGGAATTTTACCGGCTAACTGGGAGGGAGGGAGAGGAGTAGTATAGTCGAAAAAATTTGGAACTGGCGAATCAGTCCCTTCAAATGATAACTTATCACCCATAAAAACCTGTTATATTAATTAATAAAAACCGCATCTTTAATTAGCATCATTGTAGCTTTTAATTATTAATTAATTATTAAAACAAAAAAAAACACAGAGCCACATAGAACACAGAGAGAGCTTTTTTTTAACGCAAAGAAACAAAAGCTCTCTCCGTCTCCCCGTCTCTGCGTTAAACTGTTTACGCTCGGGCAACGGAAATTGCAGGGGAATGCTTGCGAAAAAACTACGCTTCCCTGCATAGTATGGTTTTCCAAAATTCGTGTTGAAAACGTGTTTTTACCAACAGCTTTACATTGGCAACAGATGTATTTCCGATCTTTCCTTCTATGCCTGATATTTTCCACTTCATTATTATTAGGAGAAGCCCCTTCAACAGCTCCTCTCGTGTTGATTAGCGTCGCACCCTACAAACCATTCATTGAAAAAATTGCTGGCGATACCGTACAGATCCAGTTGATGGTCCCAACAGGAGCAAGCTCTCATACTTATGAACCTACTCCCCGGCAAATGGTCAGAGCCAGTGGAGCAAATCTCTGGTTCGTCATCGGAGAACCTTTTGAAAAACGTGCTGTCGATGCTCTTAAAAGTCATCATCCAGCACTGCATATCATCAACCTACAAACCGGCTTAGATCTGATCAATTCTGCACATCACCATGGATGTAAAGGATGCTGTCCAGGTGCCATCGACTTGCATTTTTGGCTAAGCCCCCGTCAAGCTCAAATTCAAGCACAAACGATTGCTGAAGAGCTCATTAAACTCTTTCCTCAGAATGCCGAGCAATACAGAAAAAATCTAAGCGGCCTCCAAAGAGAACTTCAAGAACTCGACCAGAAAATCGAGGCCATTTTAACCCCTTTAAAAAACCGCAACATCCTCGTCTCTCATCCAGCATATGCCTATTTTTGCAGAGACTATCACTTAATACAGCATTCTATCGAAATAGAAGGAAAAGACCCAACCCCGCAACAGATGACTAAAATGCTCAACCTGGCTAGGCAAATTCATATCAAGAGCATTTTCATACAGCCTCAATATAATAATAAAGCTGCTAAACTCGTAGCTGAAACCCTCAATGCTAAATTGGTCGTCTTAGATCCCTATTCCGAACACTATTTTACAAGCATGTTAGAAATCGCCACAGCCTTTGCCAATGGATAACAAAACAGAAAAAAAAGTCGTCATCGCTGCTGAACACCTCTTTTTCTCTTACCATCAGATGCCTGTCCTTCAGGATGCTTCCTTTGAAGTCTATGAAGGGGAATTTGTTGGGGTCATCGGACCGAATGGAGGAGGGAAAACAACGTTATTGAAACTGATCATGGGTTTTCTATCCCCTGTCAGTGGAAAAATAGAGATCTTTGGACAGCCCGCTGGATCACAGCCTTTAGGATCAATCCCTCTGGCATATGTCCCTCAGGCAATGAGATTCGACCGCGACTTTCCTATCTCCGTAGAAGAGGTGGTCCTTTCAGGACTGCTTTCCCATCTACCTTGGTACGGTGCTTTTCACAAAAGGGATAAAGAAGCTGCTGCACAAGCACTTGATGAAGTGGGGTTATCCGAATACTCCCGTTCTGCTTTTGGAACGCTATCAGGGGGACAAGCACAGAGGGTTCTCATCGCTCGCGCCCTCGTTTCAAAACCGCGCCTTCTCCTTTTAGATGAACCCACTGCCAGTGTCGATAGCAAAGCTGAAGCTGATATCTACGCTATTCTAAAAAAATTAAAAGGTCAGATGACGATCCTCATGGTCACCCACGACTTGAAAGCCGCTATCGACCAAGTTGAACGAATCCTTTGCGTTCAAAAAACCCTCTTTTCACTTGAACCTAATGAAGTCTGTGACCATTTTGCTGTCGGCCTCTACCACCCTCCTCTCATCCAAATACTGCAAAACAACAAAAACAAAGGTCTTTGATGCCTTCTTTTCTCGAAGCTCTACAAACAAACCCCCTTCTCTTTGCAGCCTTCTTAGCAGGCATTGCTGCCTCATTCGTCAGCGGGATCATCGGCTCTTATGTTGTCGTCAAAAGAATCGTCTTCATCGCTGGGAGTATTTCCCATGCTGTCCTCAGTGGAATTGGATTTTGTATCTGGCTCGAACGCGTTCACGGCGTTGAACAAGCTTCTCCGCTGTATGGAGCGCTTGGTGCTGCAATACTTTCCGCTCTTATTATGGGATGGATCCGTCTTTACTATCACCAACGAGAAGATTCTGCTATCGCCGCCATTTGGTCCATCGGCATGGCATTAGGAATATTATTTATTTCGCAAACTCCAGGATTTAATGTCGAGCTGACGAACTTCCTTGTCGGAAACATCTTATGGGTTTCAAAAACCGATCTCTATGTCTTGTGGAGCTTGGATGTCGCCGTTATCCTTATCACCTTGTGCTTCCACAAACGATTCCTCGCCATTTGTTTTGATGAAGAGCAAGCCCGGTTGCAAGGACTAAACACCCACGCGCTCTACATGCTGCTTCTCATCCTCATTGCAGTTTCAATCGTGCTGCTCATTCAAGTTGTTGGGATTGTACTCGTCATGACAATGCTCACAATTCCAGCAGCTATAGCAAACCTCCTCACTTCAAATTTATCGTCGATGATGGTCATCGCTATCGTGTTGAGCTGCTTATTTTGTTTTAGCGGCAACGCCTTTGCGTACTGCATGGATTGGCCAGCGGGAGCAACGATCGCGCTTATCGCGGGATTAACCTATGTTTTGAGTTTGTTCATCCGTCAACAGAAAAGAAAAAAGGCTTTAAACAAAACTGTTTAAAGCCTTAATGCGGAAAGAGAGGGATTTGAACCCTCGATACCCTTTAGGGGTATGCGTCCTTAGCAGGGACGTGCTTTCGGCCACTCAGCCATCTTTCCTAGAAAATCCCGCCAAATCGGCAGATGAAAACATCGTAACGGTCAATTCGATTTTCTGCAAGCATTCTTTGCACGTTGTGCTTAACTTTCATTAAACCCAATCAAGCTAGACAGGATAAAGGACAAGACAGGATAGGCAAGATAGGTAGGATCGCTTCGCGGCAGGATAAGCAAGATGATAGGAAAATTCGGGCAAATGTCTAAGAAAAAAATAGAGAAAAATCTATTTCAACTTATCATCACTATCTTTCTATCCTGCCGCGAAGCGATCCTACCTATCTTGCCTATCCTGTCTCGTCCCTTATCTCTCCTTGCCTATCCTGTTGGCATTCAATTCAACCACAGGCTTGTTGAAGAGCTCTGTGGTTGAATCGTATTGCTTTATCCAGCGGTCGAGTTATCTGGTAAGGAGTATGAGGTCGCTGCCCCGCTGTCAACTTGAGCTGGGGTTGGATTGTAGTAATTATACTGTGTTGGCGGCGTTTGATAATAGTTGTAGTTGTAGTAAGGATTTTGTGTGTAACCTCCATCATCTGGTTGCACATAGTAATTATAAGAGGGATAAGTGTAGTTGTAAGAAGGAGAAGTGTAATTATTATACGGAAAGTTGTCATAATCATAGGAGCCGTCATAGAACCCATAACCATAGGGATATCCCCCATAACCGCCCCAATATCCGCCTCCCCAATAACCATTATTCCAACCGCGCCCGCCATGCCAACCATGACCATGACCCCCATGCCCATGCCAGCCATGACGGCCGCCATGTCCATGACCACCATGACCACCATGTCCGCCACCGTGGCCTCCGCCATGTCCGCCACCGTGGCCTCCGCCGTGTCCACCACCATGACCTCCGCCGTGTCCACCACCATGACCTCCGCCGCCATGACCGCCTCCTCCGCCTCCGCCTCCGCGAGCTTCAAGCTGGATGAAAGGCATCAAGCCAAAAAAAGCGACAGATCCCGCTAATAGAAAATATTTTAACCCACGATTCATAACTCCCCCCCATGGATATTTATCAAAGTTCCTCTATTTATGATAAATAGCCTGATCTGAGATTTTTTGGGCATGAAAAACCAAAGAATTTTAAGTTTTTTCACATCTACTTGATTATCAGATATTTAAATTGATGAAAAATTAAGAAAGGTAATTGCAGAAGTCTAAATGGACAGATATGGACTTTATGGACTTTACGAACATTAGATAGACTCACCAAAACATGGGCATATCAATCGATTTTCGTCCATATAGTCCATATTGTCCATATAGTCCATACAGTCCATTGTCCATGTCCATATTGTCCATACCTAATTTTGACTAGATGCAAACTCATGAAGCCACGGTTCCTTTTCAAAATCCTCTTGATTCTCGGCAAAGGTGATTCGTCCATACAATTTTCGGTTATCTAAATATTGAGCGATGTTTTGTTTCCTCGCGCTATCGCTGAAAATCACATACTCATAGCGATAACTATTATCATCATAGGAGATTTTATCTGAGACGTCATGTCGAATGAAATAAGTGCAATGAACAACAGGCATTTCAATTAAACCGCGGATTTGCTGAGTTAAAATATTATAGTAAAAGGGTGAATCAGCAAAATAGCCGTTTGGATCAATGGCTGCATGAAAATTTGAATAAAATCGATGATCTTCGACTCTCAATAAAGGAGCCACAATCGGAAGATTAGTCTCGACCATCTTTTCGATGGTATCGGGAAAAAGAAAATTATCACAATCTGCAACAAAATAATGCGATCGATGCTGATGAGCCCAATCAACAGAATCCTGTCTGATTTTTCCTAAGACTTTGAATCGCTCGGAATTCCACTCATGCTGTTTATAGTTTTGAACCTGCTCCGCAACATCGGCCGAATCAAAAAAAACACCAGCATAGCTATCGCCTACCTTATCTACCCAATTCTTCAAAATAGCAACGGTGTCATCGTTATTATTATTCGTTCTGACATAAAGATAGCTTTGACTCTTAGGCCAAGTCTGTTGTTCTAGGCAAGAAAGATATAGTGGAAGGGTGTGCGCTTTATCTTTAGCGAGAATGGCAATGGTGACATATTCGATAGGCTTTTCTTTACCATTGTCTTTTAAGGATTCGAATCCAATCGCTGAAGCAATCATCAATAATAAAAACAAAAAAAGAGTTCGATATCCGTATGTTTTCAAAATCATCTCTCCAATCTACTTGTTATTGATACTTAATGCCCAAAAAGATGGACAAGTTCCATGAGATTCGATTATCATGTCACCTCTTTGCTAAACATTCAAGGTTTTTATGAGTGAATCTGCCATTAAGGTCAAAATCGCACCGCATTCAAAAGAATCTGAAATGATGGTGCTAGGCTGCATGTTGACAAGCATCAATAGTCTTAACATTGCCTCTGATGGTTTAGACGATTCTGATTTCTATTTCAATGAGCACCGTCTGATCTTTCTTGTGTTAAAAACAGCCTATAAGAAAGATAAGCCGGCAGACATCCACCTCGTCGCAGAAGAACTCCGCCGCCAAGATAAACTCTCAGCGGTGGGAGGGTTAGCCTATCTCACAACCCTCGCGCAATATGCCGGCACCTCCGCTTTCATTGAGGAATATGTCGAACTTGTCCTGAATAAATCCCTGCTAAGGAAGATGATCCAAGCGGCTCAGATCGTAGAAAAAAATGCCTTAGAGGGCCCCTTAGATGTCTCCACTGCTCTAGATGAAGCTCAGCAGATGTTTTTTCAGATTAGCCAATCGGCTAACCCTGCCGCCGGTGTCTTGATTGCTGATATTTTTTCGGGCGTCAAAGCAGAAACAGGCCAGCCTTACTTAAAAGCGCTGCAAGAAAAGCAAGAACGTTATGCTCAATATGGCCCTAACGATTCAAAAGTGACGGGAATTCCCTCCCATTTTACCGATCTCGATGTGATGCTCAATGGGCTGAATAACTCTAACCTAATGATATTAGCTGCCCGCCCCGCCATGGGGAAAACCCAACTCGCCCTTAACATCGCCGAAAATATCTGTTTCAAAAATCAAATCCCTGTAGGCATATTCTCTTTAGAGATGTCAGCGGAACAACTCGTCCATCGACTGATCTGCTCACAAGCTCAAGTGGAATCTGATAAAATCAAAACAGGAGCGATCAACGGTCAAGAATTTCAACGGGTTGTCGGCGCTGTCAGCGAGATGCAGAAACATGTGATGATCATTGATGACCAACCCGGACTAAAAGTGACGGACCTCCGTGCAAGAGCCCGACGGATGAAAGAAACCCACAACATCGGCTTTCTTGTCATCGACTATCTCCAACTGATTACAGGCGGCTCAAACCGGTCTAATGAAAATCGACAAAGTGAGATCTCAGAAATTTCTCGGATGCTTAAAAACCTCGCACGAGAACTGAATATCCCTGTTTTATGCTTATCGCAGCTCTCCCGTAAAGTGGAAGAGCGGCAAGGACACCGTCCAATGATGAGCGACCTCAGAGAGAGCGGCAGCATTGAACAAGACTCTGATATTGTGATGTTTCTCTTTCGACGGGATTATTATGATGCCAACGACAAACCTGGAACAGCAGAACTGCTGATAGCAAAAAACAGGCATGGAGGAACAGGCACTGTCAACCTCACCTTCAGGAAAGGATTCGCCCAATTTGTCAACTACACGCCGATTAAATATGAGACAGCTCTCGATCCTGAAGCTGAAAAGGAATTCAGCCACTTCTCCTAGAATTTCTCCGAATCGCTTCAACATCCATGCTAGAAGCCGCTGGACTGGCAAAAACGGCATTCCTTGCAAGATTTCCTCCATTTTTTATGGATTTGATTTGAGCTCTGGCGTAATGGATCAAAGCGCGCTGGGCGAAAGAATTTTTTAGCTGGTTGAGCTGGCCTTCGTCGAGAATCATTCGGGATGTTTCAATGAAAGATTGATGAAGGTAATAATGATCATTTTCAAGGATGTCTCGGGCTGCTGGACGAACAAATAATCTTGTGAAATTTTCCTCTCCCAAAAATTCTTGCATTTTCTCAATCGAATGATCTCCATAGTCGGTGTCCGGGAAATTTGTTAGTCGAACGTGAACGTCGAGGTTATTGACTCGATCTGTTTTCCAAAACCCGAAGTCTTTGATCACTTGTTTCAACTCACGAGATTGGAAACAGGGAGCTAAAGCAAAGCTCCCTTTAAACTTGCCATAGCATTTCGCCCTTTCGATTTTCCCGATGAGTTCTCGAAAACGATAGAGCGTTGAAGGAGCGAACGGAGCGATCAATAATGCCGCACATCCAACCACAATCAAGACCACTTCATAAAGAGGAATCCTGACAATATCAGCCAATGATTTGACAGAACGATCAAAAGCTTCCGAACGGGTGATTTCCCCAGAACGTGCCGATGCAATCGCTTTGAAAATTGGAATCATGGAAAGAGAGTAGAGGGTAAATGCTGTTCCGACAATGGGTCTAAAAAGAGTAGACAGGACAATTTTAAGACAAATCAACCTTTTGTTGCAGTCGATATAAACTTGATTTTTGGTGTCAATCCCTGCTGTAAAAACGTGTTGAAGTTTGTTGATTTGAGCATCGGCACCAACACCAACACGAAAATCTTCATTCCACACGATCACCAATCGCTGTAAATAGTTGCCATCTGATCTTCGAGGGAGAATTTGACCTTCCAGACAACTTCTCACTTCTTCATCGGTAGAAAACAAAGCACTTACAGTATCAGCTATATTCATAAACAACCATTATTATAATTTTTTATACACTGATTATATCACAAATCATATTTTATTAGAATAAAAAATATGCTTGCATCAAAAATCAAGAGAATCTAGACTCTTGTTCTTCCTTGGAGGAGTGTCCGAGTGGCTTAAGGAGCACGCTTGGAAAGCGTGTGTACGCTAACCCGTACCGTGGGTTCGAATCCCACCTCCTCCGTCCCTTTAAAAATCTGCCTCTATTTACCATTTTCCAGAAAATCAAAATAATTGTTGAAGATCCCTACCTGATCCGTTAGTATTGCCCTGATTTTTTTACTTCTACCCTTGTACGATGATTTGATCAATATGACTTCGAAACCCATTATCCTTCTTCTATCAATGCTATTCCCTCTTGTGAACTGCAACTCTGACACATTAGAAAACGACCATCCCCCCTATCTTCACCTGAACAACACGACTAATGAATGGATAGCCTCCTCTTTCCCCTTAGCAAGAAGTAAGCAATGCTGCCGCGGCCCAACTGGACGCATAGGCCCAGTCGGACCGACAGGTCCAACAGGCCCTACAGGGCCAAGAGGGCCGACCGGTCCTGAAGGAGCAGCCGGTCTAACAGGACCCACTGGCCCTACCGGACCGATCGGCCCCGTCGGCCCTAATGCAATCGGTCCAGGGTTACCAGGAGCAGCCGGTAATACCGGCGCAATAGGCAACACCGGAGCCCAAGGATCAACTGGCAACAATGGACCAATAGGCGCAACGGGAGACACGGGAGCACAAGGGCCTCGGGGTAATACAGGAGATCCTGGCCCCAATGGACAAACAGGCGCAACAGGACAAACAGGCGCAATAGGAAATACTGGAGCAAAAGGAGATACCGGGGCAGCAGGTCAAATAGGAGCCACAGGCGCGACTGGAATGACGGGCAACACAGGACTAACAGGTTCAACGGGAGCAACAGGGACGATCACGGGACCAATAGGAGTTACAGGACCGACAGGGGCCGCAGGGCAGAGTAAAGCAACCTTCCTGTCTGCATATACCCCTGCTGGAGCAACCGATATGTCAATAAACGCATTCGCCGCATTTCCCTTCACAACCATCAGCGCTCAGTCGAACTTTACTTTCTCCGGCGGAACCACGATAATCATCCCAGCTACAGGGATTTACTTCATCAATTATGGTCTTATAGGCCAAGGTGAAACTAACGATGCAAGTGGTATAGCCCTCTCTCGGAACGGCTCCACTATCCTTAATTCTTCTGTAGGCTACCTAACCATCACTACAATGCCAACGGGCTCTCTTATCCAAGATTTCCTTTTTAATGACCAACTCACGCTTATTAATTATAACAACCCTCCACAACCAATGATATTTTCTTCGCAAATACCAGGATTTCCTTCATATAATTGGGGTTATATCACAATCATGATGCTAAAAAATTAGAAAATTGACGGTCAATAAAATTTAAATAGGTTTGAATGTTTAAAACTCTGATTTTATCCTTATCTTTCTTTCTCTGCATAGGGTCAAGGTTATCCTCAACCGAAAATAAGCTCACACGCAATAATCCATCGAACCCACCGCCTCGTGTTAATGGGTCAATATGGGACATTCATCCCAATTCTTTTAAAACCGTTTATCCCAATCCCTTACATCGTTCCATAGAGAGCCATCGCCTGGATCATACTAAACGAGGTCCAAGAGGGCGTCGTGGACCTCGAGGCCCTCAAGGAGCTCAAGGGGCTGCAATAGGGCAGATTGGTTCGCAAGGACCTGTCGGCCCTCAAGGAATGACCGGAGCAGCTGGAGCAACAGGCCCGATGGGGCCAACAGGGGCTTCAGGGATCGGAGCTATTATTGGTCCAACGGGTGCTCCTGGACCCGCTGGCCCGACAGGGTCAACCGGAAATGCTGGTATACAACCCACAGGAAACACAGGGGCCACTGGAAATCCTGGACCGATAGGAGCAGCAGGACCCGACGGAGGAACAGGGGCTACAGGATTAGGGATCACAGGAGGCGCCGGAGAGATTGGAACGACAGGAAATACAGGAGGCACGGGTGCGACTGGAGCCGCTGGCCAAACAGGCCCAACTGGAAATACAGGAGCCATAGGAAATACAGGAACGCCCGGGCCAGCTGGTCAAACAGGAGCAACCGGACCTAGAGGTTCTGCTCAACCCTTTGACAAAGCCTCTATTTATGTGTACACACAAGTAAACTACCTTTCCGGGAGCAATGCTGTCGACTTTGGAGACCCTATCCCCTTTATGGCTGATACCGGCGCAATTGGCTTCTCTCCAATTATTTCCGGCGCAACCTCAGTGACAATTCCCTTTACAGGAAGTTACTTTATGTCATATGGATTTTCCCTTTCAGGAGTTGCCTCAAGCCCACTCGGAACTATCTTGTGCGAATTGCAAGCAACAGGTAACCCCATCCCAGGAAGTGCAGTTTATATGGCCAGCAATTGGACCCTAAATCAACAAAGCATTATCTCTCAACTTAATGCTGGTGATGTCATCACAATGAATAACATCTCAATGGATAGCATCTCAGGAACAACGGCCACCCTGTTCCTTGATTGCTTTACCACAGTACAAAATCCAAGTTCAACAACTGCTGCACCTGGCTTTGACGTGACCGCTTACTTAAACATGATCCTCATCGGTGAATAAAAGAGAAGAACTCACAAATCATGAAAACACTCCTTATTTATCTTACCGTTCTAATCCTTGCACTCCCTCTCCATTCTCAAAGTGCATCTTCGAATCAAGAATCCCCCTCCCCCCCGCTTATCCAACCCCAACATCTCACCCGTTCTAAAAAGCGTATCGACAAAAAAAAGGTCCGGATTGGTCGCCGAGGACATCGCGGACCCGTCGGTCCACAAGGGATAACAGGACCTTCTCCTATTGGACAGCAAGGACCGCAAGGCCTCACAGGGCCTACTGGAGATACTGGAGCAATAGGTTCTACAGGACCTATTGGTCCTACTGGAGCTGAAGTTGGTCCTACCGGGGCGACTGGAGTTACAGGCCCCGCAGGTAATGCAGGAGCCATAGGCCCAACAGGCAATACAGGCCCAACTGGAGCAACAGGCAATATTGGTGCAATAGGAAATACGGGAGCGACAGGAAATACAGGAGCGACCGGAAACACAGGGGCTGTAGGTCTGACAGGCCCAACTGGAGCAACAGGCAATATTGGTGCAGTAGGAAATACGGGAGCGACGGGAAATACAGGAGCGACCGGAAACACAGGGGCTGTAGGTCCGACAGGAGCCACTGGACCCATAGGTCAAACTGGAGCCACAGGCGCTATAGGACTAACAGGGTTTAGTCAAGTTTCCAATTTAGAGGATGTCTTTGCCACATGTGTTTTCATGCTCCCTTCAGGAACAACGTTTGTTGCAGTCGGACCAAGTGCACCAATTCTCTTCCCTACAAGCAGCGTCTTCACAACACCTAGCATCACTTACAATAATGTGACAGGTCAGTTGACATTCGGTGACACTGGCACATACTTGATCCATTACGGAAAAGCCACCGACGTCCCAAATTTTTCTCCATTTTTTACAATGCAAACCTCTCTTGTCGATGGCTCTAATAACATCCTCGTTGGAAGCGAACTCGATGGAATGTATCTAAATGTCATCCTTTTAACAGCTAGCGTTGATAACCTCATAACCAAAAATTATCTATTAAGTATACAGAATCCCCCTTTTACTCTTTCACTGAACAATACGAGCGGAGCAACCTATTTCTTAACCTCTTCTGACACGACATCAACAACATCTGTTTCTGCCTTCTTAAACGCCATTTTGTTGACCCCCCCTTAATGAGCATAAAATCAAAATAATTGTTGAAGATTCCTCCCTAATCCCTTAATATTCCCCTTAAATTTTTTACTTTTACCTTTACCCTTCTACGATGATTTGATAAATATGACTTCAAAGCCTATCCTCCTTCTGATATCAATGCTATTCCCTTTTCTTGACTGCCACTCTGGCGAACAGGAAAAACAACAGGTCCCTTATCGTCGTTTCAATCACTCCCTTCGCGAATGGCAGCCGTTCTCCATCCCCACCTTATCTCTAGAAACTGCAAGAAAGAAGACATGCTGCCGCGGCCCAATAGGCCGCGTAGGACCTGCGGGAGCGCAAGGCCCTGCCGGCCCCACGGCCCCTCGAGGAAATACCGGTCCCCAAGGCCCGACAGGTCTAACAGGACCCACTGGCCCAATAGGATCTATCGGCGCCACCGGCGCTGCTGCAATAGGTCCAGGCGCCGCTGGACCCACTGGTCCGACAGGACCAAACGGACTCACTGGCGGCACTGGCGCTGTTGGCAACGCAGGCTTACCAGGCAGCATTGGATCCACAGGGGTGATTGGTGACCCTGGGACCAATGGTGTGATAGGACCAACAGGTGCAACAGGAGACACTGGCGCCATTGGTGAGACTGGATCAACGGGGGCAACAGGGTTAACAGGATCAACGGGTCCACTTGGCGATACAGGAGCAATAGGCGACACCGGAGCGATTGGGAACACCGGACCAACCGGCGCGACAGGAGCTGCGATGGGAGTCTTCCTATCCGTTTCTACTTCTACAGGAGTCACAAGCGTAGGGCCTGGAGCTGCCTTTCCCTTTGAGACTGTCGACGCGCAATCGGCCTTTACTTACACACCTCCTGGACCAACAATCACAATCCCAGTGACTGGAATGTATCTCATCAACTATGGTCTGATCGGATTTGGCGACGGGACAATAAGCTTTGCCCTTCAACAAAACGCCACTGTACTGAACAACACGATCATAAATTCCATCTATCCTGCTGTCATGCCAACAGGATCTGCTATTCTGTTGTTGAGTGCTTCCGACGCACTGACCTTAGTCAACGTGACCTCTCCATCAACTACCATTGATTTTGCTCCAGATACAGTCAATGGATACACTTATGGCTACCTTACTATCATGCAAATCACACCTTAGAGAGGTATTAGTGTTTAGAAATCTCCTATTATCCTTACTGATCACGGCTCCGTTACAGATTTACTCTATCGATAACGACAAGCTAGAAGAATATTCTAACCAAGCAACTTTACGCTCTATCGAGAGCCATCGACTGGATCACACTAGACGAGGGCCAAGGGGGCAGCGAGGACCGCAAGGACCTCAAGGGCCTCAAGGTCCAGCGACAATAGGACTGGCTGGTGCCAAAGGCACTACTGGCAATCAAGGAAAGACTGGAGCGATTGGCCTCACAGGGCCCACGGGCCCAGCGGGCGCTGATGCACCCGGCAGCCTTTCAGGCCAACAAGGAGCTACAGGAAACACCGGAGTAACAGGAGCAATAGGAGACACTGGTCCAGCAGGAGCAGTCGGGGCAATAGGAGCAACGGGCGATACTGGTGCGCAGGGTGCCATAGGACAAACAGGACCCATTGGAGCGACTGGCAATATAGGAGCGATTGGTACCGCTGGACCAACAGGAAACACTGGAGCAACCGGACCGACAGGAAGCACTGGGGCTAATGGACCGAATGGCAATACTGGAGCCACTGGGGCAATTGGAGCACCTGGAGGAACGGCGATAGGCCTTAATCAAGCTTATATTTATGTATACACCCAGGCCAACCAGATTTCGGGAGGTAATGTCGTTCCTCTAAGTTTTTCCATTCCCTTCATGAGTTCTTCTACCGCCCTCAATTTTTCTACCGCTGGACTTCCTGGAGCCACTTTCGTCACCATCCCTTTTGATGGAAATTATTTTTTGTCTTACGGATGTTCTTTAACAGGCGCAGGTCAAGCTCCCGATGGCATTCGCTTAGCCGTACAGAAGAATGGCGTCACTATTGTCCCAGAAAGTGAAACTGTGATTGCTGATAATCTGTCGTTAGGACAACAGTGCATCATCTCTCAATTTTCAGCTAACGATAAGGTCTCGCTCACAAATATCACCTCAGATGGGACTGACCTGCAACTCGGATGCTTTATTACAAATCCGAGTGCGACAGGACCTTCAGCTGGCACCGACGTAACGGCATATCTAACCCTCATTCTCATAGGCGACAAATGAATTCAAAAATCATGAGAACTCTCTCTCTTCTTGCCATTCTTATCACTCTCACAGCCCCTGCTGACTCCCAAACGAATTTCCCAATTAGTGACATCAATATCCCCCACTCTTTGGAACAAAATCAGGTGCAAAGAAAAAAGCGCATAGACAAAAAGAAAGTGCGTATAGGACGCAGAGGGCATCGCGGTCCGATGGGTATCACTGGAGCAATAGGACCTTCTATTCCAGGAACGATAGGTACGCAAGGCAACACCGGGCCTTTGGGTAATACCGGCACAGGGGGGCCGACTGGCCCTATCGGAGCAACCGGTGCAGAAATAGGCCCTACAGGCCCGACGGGGGCAATGGGCGCGGTTGGCGCCATTGGCAATACAGGAGCAACGGGGTTGGATGGAGCTGATGGCAACACAGGTCAAACCGGTGCTGTCGGTGATACAGGCACCCCCGGTGCGATTGGGGTTACAGGCGCTACGGGCGTGACTGGTCCTACGGGAATAAGCCCCACTGGCGCTATCGGTAACACCGGAAACACGGGAGCTATTGGTCCAACAGGGATCACAGGTGCCACTGGAAATACAGGACCAACCGGCACACCCGGAGGGAGTCAACAATTCATTAATTTCACCGATCCTTGGGCATCGTTGCAACTTATCCCAAGCGTACTATCAGACTTGACATTACTCAATAATCAGCCGATTCATTTTAACACGGTTGCCACCTCAGCCTCTGGGATTACCTATAGCCCAGGAACAGGCCAGCTGGTATTTTCAGTGACAGGGACTTATCTTCTCGTCTACGGAAAATGCAGTGTGGTTTCGATTGGTTCACTTTCTAAAGGTGAGTCAAATCAACTCTCTCTTGTTGACGGTTCAAGCAACATCCTAGTTGGAAGCGAATTAGATGGATCAGCTTTAACAGTCTTTCGAACGAATTTTAGCATAAATGAGTTGAATTCTAAAACTTTTCTTCTTCCTGTGACAAGTGTTGGCTATGCTGTTTCGTTAAATAATACGAGCGGAGATTTGTTCTTCTTAAATCCTCCTACTAATGCGGGTGCTACAGGCTCGACAGGAATCTCTGCCTACCTCAACGCTGTTCGCTTGGCTCCATAGAGTATGATCTCCAAATTCTTTTTAACCAACTCCAAGTGTCGCCCTTTCAGGGCTCATAAATAGGTGTGAACTGTTCCCAGGCCTGACGGCCT
>JAGVJP010000107.1 GCA_020051075.1 Parachlamydiales bacterium | reverse complement strand
GGCCTGGTTGACGAGGCTTGAAGGCATGCATTCGGTCGCCGTCACCTCTTGGGCGCCGCCATATTCTTCGGCAGCAATCTCTTTTCCGGAACATGAGAGTATGAGAAGAAAAAGCAGCCAAACGATTGACCTTAGAGATTTGTTATACCAGGTTATTGACATTGAACACCTATTTTTGAATAAGTTTAATCTGGTATATATGATGGAATCGTTTTAAGGAAACAGAAAATTTACATTTGCATTTAACTTATTAGAATTAAGTAATTTACATATGACTTGATGTTAGCATAATGTATGAGGAGGGCTTCCGCAATCCTGAGCTATCATTCCTATCCTTTCCATCCTGTTTATTCTGTGCTGGGAGGTTGCAACGTTGCCTATCCCGTCCCTGTTTTATCTATTGCAAACGAGGAAAGGGAGTCTCCACGACGTGGAGGATGGGCTTTGCGTCGAGAGAAGGGCGAGTAACACTCCAGCAGCTCCTTCTAGTAGCCCAGCTTTGTGGATCTTCGCATGGCCTCCACTTTTCTGCGGCTCTAAATCGACAAATCCAAAGGGGTATTCAGGGCGATAACAATCTATGATCATCCCCTCGAGGCGATGTGTCTGCTCCTGTAATAGGAGAGAACCGCTCTCATGTGCCATTAGATGGGTCATCATCAGCAATCCCCCAAGACCATGGCACATTGTCGGACTGGGGATATTCCATTCTGCTGGACTGCTAAGAAAAATAGAGTGGTAAGACTCAAGGGCATAATTCTTCAAAGCATCATCCTGTAAGGCCTTTCCAGCAAGATAAAGAGAACGGGACACACTCGGAGTCCCGTAGCACCAGGCATCTCTTCCGGGAGCGGATGGCAGATGACTCCCTCCTATCTCCTCATCTAAAGAGATGAAAGAGGGCCAAAAAAATCTATCGGTATGCAGGCGGCGATGTTTTTGAATCCATGCTACGCCTTGTTGAATCGCTTCCACTTGACCTTCTGCAACGATTTCATTCTCAAGGGCAACAGATAAAAATGCAACGACGCCCGTGATTCCATGAGAAAGTCCGAGATTGAAGTTGCCTTTCGGATATGAGGCTTTGTCTTGATCTGTAAAGAGATGCTCTGGGGGCACATACCATCCGGGAACTTCTGCCCCGGCAATATGCTTTGGCTGCATTAGGGCGATCAATAATGCAATGATCTGCTGGGTCATGTCGAAGAAAATCGGGTGGTGAAGATTTCTTAGGCAATAGAGCCCCACACCTGAAATCCCTTGTATCAACTCATAGAAAACAGGAGAAGGCGATTGGGCATGTTTCAGCGTTTCTGACAAAGGCTCCAGATAGTGCTTCTTTAACCTATCCGACAGGATGGTATTCAACGTTGTGATAAATTTCTGATATCTCGTCCCCTCTCTCGAGGCTTCTTGCAGGGAAAAACAGATGCCTGCTAATCCTGAGAATATCGACGAAGGCAGCCAACCGCTCGAACTGCTTTCAAGAGTTTCTTTAACCTTCATCACATGAGCGTGGACAGCTTCGTCCCATCTCTCATCGGGAAAGAGTTTATCAAGTTGTGAGAGGAGAACGATAACTCCAGGAAACCCCGCAGCAAGAGCGAGATCGGACCAATAGGGAGGATGCAGCTCATAAAGAGGATCGGGATTGACATTAAGAGGGTCAAGGACGGTCTCCTTGACGAATGCAGGATTCCGAAACCTCTCCCCAACCTCTCTAACAAGGGCTATATGATCCATCATTCGTCTGGCTTAAACTCCGTCATTCTGCTTCTAGTAGATCTAAGAAGGCTTTAAGCTGCTTTGACCGGGTTGGATGCCGCATCTTACGCAATGCTTTGGCTTCAATCTGACGGATCCTTTCCCGCGTCACATTAAATTCAACTCCGACTTCTTCCAAAGTTTTGGGCTTGCCGTCAAGCAAACCAAAGCGTTGAATGAGCACTTTTCTTTCCCTGTCGCTCAACGTCGACAGGACTTCTCCCATCTTATCTTTAAGAATCGAGTATCCAGTGGCTTCAGCAGGTGAGTCAGCACCAGTATCTTCTAAGAAGTCGCCAAATTGGCTTTCCCCTCCATCACCCACTTCAGCTTGCAATGAGATCGGATGTTGCGCGATCTTATAGATCTCCCGCACACGCTCCGAGGTAATCCCCAGTTCTTTAGCTAATTCTTCAGGGCTGGGTTCGCGGCCTGTCTCCATCATCAGTTTTTTTGCACCGCGGAGCACTTTATTGATCGTTTCAATCATGTGCACTGGAATTCTGATCGTTCGAGCCTGATCAGCAATCGCTCTTGTCACAGCCTGACGAATCCACCACGTGGCGTAAGTAGAAAACTTATATCCTCGTCGATACTCAAATTTCTCGACGGCTTTCATCAACCCCATGTTTCCTTCTTGAATCAAATCTAAGAAAGACAGTCCCCGATTGGTATATTTTTTCGCTATGGAGATGACAAGGCGCAAATTCGATTCAACCATCTCTCGCTTTGCTTCTTGGCTTTTATCCATCCACCGCTGAAGCATTTTGACATCTTTCTTGAAGTCATCTAACGTCCGGCCAGCAGCAAATTCTTTTTTCTTAAGTTTTCGCTTAGCGGCCATCAGTTTTGCAGCAGCAAATTTATTTCTTTCCGCACGAGGGGTTAACTCTTGGATTTCTTTTTCTAAGAAGAGGAACCTGTCATAAGATCGGAGGATAACTTCGACAAAATCATCGATAATATTATGTCGGAGGTGAAGCCGCCTAAGATATGACTGAGTGCGGATCCGGCACTTTTCAATATCTTCAGCAAGTTTAAGCTTATCATTTTTTTTGAGTTGGAGGTCGTCATTTTTAATTAACTGCTGTTCTAAAATAGCATCTTCTTCTTTGAGGAGCTGGCAAAGCTTAGGGAGGTAATGCATAAACTCTTGTTTATTGAGTACCTCCTTCTCTGTGATGCATTTGTCAAACCGTTCTTTTCCCGTCAAGAGGAAGTTAGCAATGGAGAAAGCTTCAGCATTAGCATAGCGGAAACGCATGATAATCCGCTCAATTTGCACTTGCGCTTTTTCAATACGTTTAGAGATTTCAACCTCTTCTTCACGGCTCAGGAGGGGCACGGAACCCATCTCCTTCAAATACATTCGAACGGGGTCGTCGGGAGAACCTTCAGAGCGTTTAGGGAGACTTTCTAACTCTTTTGCTTCTTTTTTTCTTTCCTTCTGCCGTTCAACCTCAGACTGGTTCAAGATCTGAATATCCATTCCTGTCAGATAGATCAGAACCTGGTCGATTTGATCGGGCGAGTCAAATGACATCGGGAGAATTTCATTGATCTCCTCGTAAGTGATGAACCCCTGTTCCTTGGAAATGGCGACTAATTCGTCGATTTTTTGCTGATGTTGTTGAGCAAAAGCATTTTTGTGATTTGTTTTATTCATGAAATCCTTGCAAAGTCAAGAAAGATTTACAATAATAGGTCTAGTGTCTAATTGCACAAATTCATGGTCATTTGGCTAGTGTGAAAGCTCTCGCGGTTCGCCGATCATAAATGGGATTGTATTGGTTTAATACTACCCCATTTATGATCGGCGAACCCCGAGGCTTTGACACAGCCAAATGACTACGAATTTATGCAATTAGAAACTTGAATTCCTATATCGCCTCTCTATAAATAATGAAGATCGAAATATATCACAAGTAGATTTATCTCAGAAGAATTAACATGCAACTCTTCGCCCTTGACTCAAACAACCAACCGATCCGAGCCTCACAGGCCGAAAAGAAAAAAAATTATCTCTGTTTGGAATGCCGCGCAACCGTCCGTTTACGTGCAGGCCTTCATCGCCAGCCTCACTTTTATCATTTGGAACCTGTCATCGAATGTCGGCAACATCAGAAAGGAGAAATCCATCTCCAGCTGCAATCATACCTGTTCGATCTTCTGCCGATAGGCGATTGCTTCCTCGAATACCGCTTTCCGATGATTCAAAGAATCGCTGATGTGGCATGGAAATCAAAAAAAATTATTTTTGAGATCCAATGTTCTCCGATTACTTCAGATGAAGTCCTGAAACGAAATCAAGATTATCAGCAGATCGGGTGGTCTCCTGTGTGGATTTTGCATGACCAGCGCTTTAATCAACCTCGCCTCACCGCGGCTGAAATTGCCCTCCGGACCTCCTGCCATTATTTTACAGATATGAATCGCGAAGGACATGGCATCATCTACGACCAATTTGATATCCATGATGGGATTTTCAGGAAAGAGCAGATGACTCCACTTGCTGTTGACCTCTCTCAACCCTATTTGAATCAAGAAAAAGCTGAGAATCTCCCTTTGCATGTTCTTAAAAAGAGAGAAGCCACATGGAGGGTCGTTTTCAAAGGGGATATTAAACACTCCTATTTAGAACAAGCGGATTCCACATACATGCGAGAGGCCAAAATGAGGGAAAATCGTTATTTCATCGAGGCTAAAGCTCCTTCATGGAGACAAAGCCTCTATCTGATTTGGAACTACCTATTCATTAGACCCTGGCAGATATTTTTTCGATTCCTCCTTGAAAAAAGCTGTCGATGAACACCACAACTTTCTTAAACGCAAGACGAAAACTCAAAATGTGAGTATAAAAGTATCTGTGAGTGCAGAATTGATCTCAGCTTTTATTAAACGCAAAGGCTCAAAGACTCGAAAACGCAAAGGGGCGTCGTAGTGTATTTTTTGAATACAACGTGTTAGGCGGGATAGAGGATCGCAATGACATAATGGCGGAATAGCCCTGTTGGAATCACCCCTAATTGGCAATTCAGCAACAATTCCTGCCCATACTTCGTCTTAGCTAGAAGGTGTCCCTGAGTTTCTACCGTCGTTGATAAAAGACCGATCATTTTCCTCCAGTCGGCAAGTCCGGCTTGGAAAATCGTTGAAAAATCAGAAGCGATCTTATCAGGGGTCCATCCAAGAAGCGATTTAGATTGATTATTTGCAAAAAGAACTTTGAGCTCTTTCTGAGAGTAGACCAAAATTAACGCCCTTGTTTCAATGCGGAGGCTATCAAAAAGCCTGCGCTGATCAATCGTATAGTAAGAGGTGGGCAACTCGCGATAGCGGGAGATTTCATTTCCAAAGTAGTTGACCCCTGTCAGCTTCTGCGCAATGTTAATGCATTTTTTTAATAATTGAACAGCTTCAGTTGGTGTCTTAATCGGGGTTTCTGAGCAGCTATCTTCTTCATGAAGATCAAACAAGGATTGAATAGGCTCATTAGGAGGTTCAGGCTGCTCAACTAAACTTTCTGCTGATGGGGCAGAAGGAAATAGTACTTGTTTTTCTTCATCATTCAGATAAAGTAAAGTTTTGATTTCATAACTTAAATCATGGATCTTGGTATCTAATTGATGAATTTGTTCTTGTCTTGTCTCCATTTCAGACCGCTGGTCTTCGACAACTTGCTGGAGTGAGCTGAGTTGAATTTGCTTCTGCTTCAGCTGCTCCTCAGAAAAAAGGCGATAATCAGCATAATCCTGTGTGGTTTGATCTACCTTCAATTGCAGTTCCCTTATCTCTAAAGAAAACTTCTGAATTTCCTCATTTTTCAATGCAACCATTTCCTGAAGACGATCCATTTCTTGCCGCCCCTCCTTCGACTGCTCTTCGGTGAAATAAACCTCTTTTCTTCTTTCTGCAGATTTACTGTTCTCATCAGAGGGATCCTGTTCATCGCTTCCAACAAAATCTAATTGAGAAGTGATTTGAGCAACTTTATCTCCTTTGTCATAATCAGGCTCATAGATTTTGGGCAGAGGGAGAAGCTGTTGCTTATCTTTGAGTTTAGTCTGTATTGATTCTTCCCAATAATAGACGAGAAGGAGGAGTGTCAGAGTCCCGCAAGCGACTGTGAGAAGACCAAGAGAAAGGATTGCCCAACTTTTTTGATGCGGCATCAAACCAATGCTATAAGAAGAAAAAAAGAGGAGTGGGATGAGATAGAAAATGATTATCGAAGCCGATAAGAACTGTCTATTAGTGATTTTAGGTTTCATAAAATATTGTAATATACACAAACAACTTGGGGAACCTTACAATATATACGTTTTCTCTATAAGACTCAACGGATATGCACGTTGTTGGATAAATCACCATAGAGCCAATGAGATCACTGAAAAGTGATGAGAAAGTTGATCATCTCAGCCATATGTCAAAGCGAAAGACTTAAATATCTTATAAAACCCTAGGAATCCTTCAAAGGATGGGGAGAGCACCCTAATCCTCCCCATCTCATCACTGGCTCTGTGGTGCTACATAACACAACGCCTGTTTAATCATTCTATAGCCAATGATGATCACAATGCTCAAGGCTAAGAGATAAAGAGGCAGAGGAAATGCGGTTCCATTGTGCATGATACTCATCAACCAAGTATAGCCAGCGATCAAGCAATAGTAGCAGCCTCCAAAGATTGAACCTGCCGTCCCAGCAGCCATTTGATAGGGCTTTAAGGCAAAACTCAAACTATTCGGAATAATGATGCCCATCCCGAAGAAAATAGCAAATAACGCTGGGAAGGTTAATCCTATTCCGGTGCTATTCAACTTAAAAAACCCTAAATAAACCGTCGCTGTAAACACTAAGCTCCCTAATAGAACACACCATGTGCCAAATCCAATGAGCTTCTCTGGTGAAAGATACCCGCTTTGCTGATATGAAAACCGCGCAGCAACAATGGTCGCACCAGCAATAAGAACTCCCAAAAGACCATAATAACTCGGTCTCATCCCCAGCTGATCGATAAAAACAAAGGGTGCTTCTTGATAAAAACCAAACAGAATCCCATTTGTCGAAGCAATCAGAAGAACATGACCCCATAAGAGGCGTGATGTTAACATCGTCTTCATCAAACTCCCTGTTTGAGCTAAACTCAAGCGAACGAGTTGTGCAGGGCGCGTTTCAGGAAGACTGCGAAATGACCAAATCAATAAGATGATCGCAATGACAGCTAAGAAGATGAAATTTGCCCTCCACCCCCAGAATTCGCTAATGAATCCACCTAAAACAGGGCCTAAAGCAGGAGAAAAAGCCAGGGCGCCAGACATTACTGAAAATAATTTAGATCTTTCAGCCCCGCTGTAAGCATCTCGAAGGATTGTCTGTGTAATCACCGATCCTACGCTCGCACCAAATGCCTGCAGAAAACGCCACCCTAACAAAGCTTGGACGCTATCCACGTTTCCGCAAGCTATCGTTGCTATTCCATAAATGATTAACCCCGCGAACATCGCAATACGCCGGCCGGACAGATCGGACAGTGCTCCCCACAGGCTCACCCCAAGAGCAAACCCAAAGAAGTAAATGGCAAGGGTCGCTTCAACCATGTATGCGCTTGCAGATAGTCCCGCTGCAACGTTTGGAAGTGCAGGAGTGTATATCGTTTCACTAATCTGAGGAAATCCCACTAAAGCAATTAACAATGCGACTGATAATTTTATTTGTTTATTCATTATATCATCCTCATGAAATTTGAACTCCAACTCACTCATTAACTCTATTGTAGATAAATAATAAATTGTTTACAATACGACTAAATGTAATCATATCGTAACAATAGGTTAATAATGGTTGAGATCTCACAGATGAAAACATTGGTTTTAGTCTCATCACTGGGAAGCCTTGCTGCAGCAGCGCGAGAGCTAAAAATTTCACCTGCTGCTGTAAGCAAACAAATATCTCGTCTGGAGGAAGAAGTGGGATTGCAGTTGATCCTTCGTTCCACTAGAAAACTAGAATTCACCGAGGTGGGTGAAAATTATTGTGCACAATGTCAACGCGTCCTCGAGGAAGTAGACGCTGCTTCAGATTTAGTTTCTAACATGAAAGTCATTCCGCACGGGATTTTAAAAGTATTTAGCGGCCGGCATTTTGCAAATTCGTATATTGTGCCTCATTTAAAAGAGTTCCTCTCCCTCTATCCACAGATAGAAATGACTTTAGAACTAGGTGAGAGAATGCCAGACATCAACGCTGAGTCAATTGATGTCCTGATTGGAATGAGTATTTCCGCCACGGGCGATATGATTCAAAAACGTATTTTAACAACTTCATATTCATTTTGTGCCTCTCCTGATTATCTTAAGAACTTTGGAACGCCGAAAAAGCCTAAAGATCTTCTCGAACACCGTTACATCACTCATGCTATGCGAAAACCTGACAACGAGCTCATCTTCGACAATAAAGATGTCGTCACACTTAAACCCTACCTTCGTTTAAACGACACTGAGGCAATGTTAAAATTAGCCCAAGAAGGCCTGGGGATTGTGAAGCTTCACGATTATGTCGTTAGAGAGCTGATAAGCAGGGGCGAATTAGTGGAACTGCTCAGTTCTTACACCAAAATGGAAATCCCTCTCTATACTGCTTTCCCGCAACGACGCTTTATCCCGGCAAAAGTCCGCGTATTTATCGATTTCATCAATAGCAAGATTTCTCGCAATGGATAAGCAAAAGGAACAAAAGGAGGATATGCAAGATTGGCTTTCTATTCTTGCAGATTATCGTCGACAGTGTTAGAATCCTCCACTAAAACCAGGTATTCATGACAAAAAATCAATATGAAATCCTAATCGACCCGGACAATCTCGAAAAAGAGTATTTTAAAGACCTTTTCCGCTATCGAGAGCTCTTCTATTTCTTCGCTTGGCGGGATATCGTTGTCCGGTATAAACAAACTGCCTTAGGAGTGATTTGGGCCATCATCCGTCCGCTAATAAACATGGCGATTTTTGCCTTTGTTTTCGGTTCTGTCGCTAAACTCCCTTCTGATAATGTCAATTACTCTTTCTTTGTATTAGCAGGAATGCTTCCTTGGCAGCTTTTTTCAACCTCTTTGGTCGATTGCAGCAATTGCTTGATCGGCAACTCACAGATGATTTCCAAGGTCTATTTTCCCCGTATTATCTTGCCCATTTCCCAAGTCATCGTCCAATTGACCGATTTTCTGATCAGTCTAGCGATGTTGCTCGTGCTGTTGCTCATTACGGGGAATCTGAATCATTTGACGATACTAGCCCTTCCTCTTTTCATCCTATTAAGCCTCCTTTTATCCTTAGGAGCCGGCCTTTTCGTCTCAGCCACAACCGTTCGCTACCGTGATTTCCGTTTCATTGTCCCTTTTGTTGTGCAATTTGGAATGTTTATTTCTCCTGTCGGCTACGGCAGTTTCCTCATCCCAGAAACCTGGAGGTGGATCTATTTCCTCAATCCTATGGCAGGAATCATTGAAGGATTCCGCTGGTGTTGCTTTGGGATTTATCATCCAGATCTCCCTCTTGCACTCACTTTGTCTTGTTTAGTCACTGCTGGTATCCTGGCAGTTGGTTTTCGTTTCTTCCGCAAAATGGAACGCATTTTTACAGATATTATTTAAACACTGTTGAAGAATTGGTCAACTATGCCGCCGATCGTTAAAGTTAAAAATCTCTCAAAAAAATATTCCATCAGCCATCAAGGAGCCGACGTTCATGGCTCCTTAAAGGAGAATCTGACGAATTACGGAAGAAGATTCCTACAACGGCTCCAACACCCTTTTAAGCACAATCCAAAACAATCGCAACAGACGACAGAAGATTTTTGGGCTTTACAAGACCTCTCCTTTGATATTCAAGAAGGTGATCGCCTTGCTATCCTAGGAAGAAACGGGGCAGGGAAGTCGACACTCCTTAAGCTCCTTTCTCGCATCACTGACCCCACTTCTGGGTCTATTCAAATCAGAGGCCGGATTGCCTGCCTTCTCGAAGTTGGCACAGGATTTCACCCAGAATTGACTGGCCGTGAAAACATTTTCCTCAATGGAGCGGTCATGGGCATGTCCTATGAAGAAATTAAAAAGAAATTCGATGAAATCGTTGCATTTGCCGATGTGGAAAAATTCCTTGACACTCCGATCAAGCGCTACTCCTCAGGCATGTATATGAGACTAGGTTTTGCGATTGCAGCCCATCTACATACTGAGCTGCTGATCATCGATGAGGTTCTTGCAGTCGGGGATATGCAATTTCAGGAAAAATGTGTCAACAAGATCAATGAGATGGGCGACCAAGGAAGCACAGTCATTTTTGTCAGCCACAGCATCAACTCTGTCTTATCGCTTTGTACAACAGGGCTTTTCTTAGAGAAAGGGCGGATGGTCTCCCACGAACCAATCAAAGAGTGTGTCAGCCGATATGTCAGAAGCTGCCCAACGGCTGGACTCCACTGGGAAGGCGATGCCGGTGATGAACATGTTCGTTTCTATCATGCAAAGCTGAAAAAGCCCGTCTCTGATGCCAGCTACTTTACCCAAGGTGAAAAAACGGTGTTGAATATTGGAGCTGAAATTGTCAAACCCCATGCTGATATCATCATAGGCTTTAGCATACTCAATTCTAATAATCAAACAATCGCCCGTACCCGCCTATGCGATAAAGAAGAATATCAAGACCTCTCTTTGATCCAAGGACAGCACAATCTTGCCTTTGAACTCGATTTAGAGCTCTTTCACCCAGGAGAATATCAAATTAGGCTTGACTGCTCCCTTCTAAACACAAAGAAAATCCTCTCCGATGAGGTATTCCTCAAGTTCGCCGTCTATTCAGAAAACGACAAAATTAAAAAAGAGCGGGGAGGGCAAAAAGACGGAATTAGTTTAGGAAACCGTTGGCAGCTGCCAGCATAACAATTCCCTCTCTCCTTAACTTCACTACTACGTCTTTAAGTTCAGAATGGTCCTTAACTTCTATTAAACGCAAAGACGCAAAGGCACGAAGACGCAAAGAAGAGAATTCTTTCATCGTTTTTTCATCTTTAATTTTCATTTTTTATCTCAATTCGATCCTTTGCGTCTTTGCGACTTTGCGTTTAATAGAAGCTGACGACCACTCCGCACTCACAGATGTTTGCATTCTCACATCTTGCGACCGCTTAAATTGCAAATCGCCTGCTTGATCCTAAAGGGATTTCAAGTTTCGCCATTTCATCAGGGGCTGGAAGAGAGCGAAGTTTTTTCTCAAAAGCATATCCTGAAGTAAGTAAGAGGAAGCTCATCGTTTTATAGGCCAAGTAGGCGTCGAAGAAGATCATGTTGATGCCAAAAGCGATCATCATCCATTTCGTCTGTGGATTAATCCTATAGATCGATAAGAAGAACTTAAAATATAAGATCGCACCAACGATTCCATATTCGACAAAGATCCGAAGCCATCCTCCATCAAGAGCCGTCCATGCATAGCCTGGGCCCAACCCTTGGAGATAGCATATTGGGTGATAAGCGTAGGATTTCATCACATAAATCCATTTATGAATCCGAAGCCACCAGCTGATGTCGTATCGCGCGGAATCAATTGATTGATTTTCAACAGGGTCTTTCTCCATATCAATATTATCCCAAACAACAGCAATAAGCTGAAAATTTCGGAATGAAAAAAGTCCTGAGCTTCGTTCATAGACCGACGCCGTCTTGGAGATCAAGAGAATAATCCCTGTCAAAACAACAGGCACAATCATCGACAGCAAAAAGAGAGAGCTGACACAGCGAAAGCTGAATTCTTTTTTAAGGCGGAAAACGAAGCAAAAAAGCAAAGCTAAAATAGAGATGCGATTCCCTGTAAATACGATGAAAACGCCAAATATCACAAACATCAAATAGAGGTATGACTTATTCAAGAAGCTTCTGACAAGGGGAGAAGCAAAAAGGTTGACAAAACGGGAACGGTTGTCGTCGTCATAAATCATCCAACAAAACAGAAGGTTCAGTAGAAGTCCCATTTCAGATGGGAAAGAAGCGACTCCTTGAACCCTCTCAGAGACGTTAGAGCTATACCCCTCTACTGTTAGAGCTCCTGCTAACCCCATTTTTTGCAGGGCCATCAACAAAAAATTCCAAATGAAAAAAGCACGGATAAATAGAGGGCCATCGAAGTATTGATAGACTAAACCGCCGATATAGAAGAAGATGAAATACTCAAGGAGCCTGACAGCGTAAAATATTTTGGCATTAAGCGGCAAGATGTCTAGAGACACAAGCCAGTAATTAGAAAAAAAAGAAAATAGGGAAACTGTTGTCAGAGCGAGGATCCACCCTTCGATTTTATAGAGTTTCTTATGCGATAGAGCATGCGATAACATCAGACAAGTACCGATGATCAGCAACACTAAATCGTCAATACGCAAGCCAGCGGTTTCGCTCCCAACATTGATGAGGTTAATCTTGGGTAAGAAAAGAAGAGGACTCGCAATGACGAGGAGGATTAAAGCTAATTTGTGTTCAAAAAATCGCATAGGTGATGTGAAAATGGTGTCTTGAATTTCAACAAGAATCCTGCTTTCCTTCAATTTTTGCAACGTAAAACATTAGGAAAAGGAACTTACAAATCTTTTCAAAAAGAAGAAGAGGACTTCCGCAATTCTGAGTAACACACTATCTTGCCCTATCTTGCCCCATCTTTCCTATCCTGTCAATTTTACAAGATGGGGAGGATAGGAAAGATTGTTGGGAAAAGACTTTAGACAGCGTTATTTTTTGATATGAGAGACGACGTCCGCAATTACCTCTTGAGGTCCCTTGTCACTTACCCTTAAGTCCCTTTGATGTGTAAAGAATAACTTTTCTTTTTAATTTTTATTCTTTTACTCATAAATGCTGGGATACGATGTGATAAGCGAAAAAACCTTTCGATTTAATCTAGAATAGGTTAAAACCTTTGGTCAGATAAATATCTTTGTTCTAGGTAGGTTGCATCTTGTTTTGCAAAAAATTGCTTTCCCTTTTCTTTTGTTCTCTCCTCGCCATGGTGCTAAACTCCTGCTGCAATTCGTGTCATAAATATGATGTGTTTGGTGCAGATGAATTTGTCATCGACTCATACAAGATCCGCCAAGGCAAACTATCGATTTTAGAAATGGAAGGGCATGATTTAGGAGAACTCTCCTGTGACATGATGCAGGAGTATCCGGATGTGATCGCCGAAGATGACATCCTCAATATCGTCGTCTACCACCCCAAAAGACAAGACATTATGGAGGCTATCCAGTTTGTCAACAAATCTGTAGGTTTCCGAGTCAGCAACGGTCAAGTAGAATTCCCCGATATCCCTCCTGTCAAAGTCATCGGCCTTTCCCTAGAACAAGCACGACAAAAAATCCAAGACTTCTATCAAGAGCAGATTCAAGACATTGAAGTCTTCCTCAGCTACCGCGATCGGTTATCTCGAAAAGTGGAATTGACAGGAGCTGTGGGTGTCCCTGTGATTCCTGTCGACGGTAAAATCCGCCTCTATGAAATATTAGCCGTCGCACAAGTGCCAAACAATGCCAATTTCTTTAAGAGCTATGTTGTTCGATGCGGCGAGCAGCTCCCCATAGACCTGTATAAATTGATGGTTCAAGGCGATATGTCGCAAAACATTGTCATGCGCGGAGGAGATCGCATTTTCATCGCCAACCCAAGCGATACAACTGTCACGCTAATGGGAGAGGTGGGAAGTCCGCGAGCTGTCAACCTCCCTTATGGCTTTATGTCATTGCGAGAAGCACTTGTCTCGGCAGGCGGCATCCCTTTCACAGGCAACCGCGACTGCATTCAAGTGATCAGAGGCAACTTACAAAATCCAAAAATCTATGTCCTTTCATGGGACCATATCATCCACCTGCCCAACGATAGCTTATTGCTGATGCCTGGAGATACCGTCTACGTCTCTGAAAAACCGATTACGCAATGGAATCGCTTTATCGACCAGCTCCTTCCAAGTTGCATAGGCTTCCAAACTGCTTATGGAGCATACCGTATCTTTGCAGACTAACGTTTTCAACTAGGTATTACTAACGATGGAACACAAAAACAAACGTGAAGATGACCAATTCCTGATCACTCTCTCAGATATTCTGTCTCTACTGCGACGGTCAAAGAAAAAAATTATCCTCTGCGCTGTCGTGATGGGATTGCTCTTTGCTTTTTTCTCGCTCAATAAACCCATACTATATAAGGCTGAGGGAACTTTTAGAGAGAAAAGCATCAAGCCAAGCAATATCTCCACTTCTGTGCTCCAACTCTTATCGAGCGGCGGGTCTGCAGGAGAAAATGAGGCGATGACGATGATCCATTCCCGCAAGCTCATGCAGGAATTCATCGAAGAGCTGCATCTGCAGGGGAATCTTGTTGCTCTTGCTGATATAGATACCCCTCTAAGAAATATCAAGAATAACCTTAAGGTTGTTTGGGCTTCTCTGATGAATAAACCCAAGCCGTCATTACCCGACTTGTGCTGTCCGCTCAAAATAGATGCTTTAAACTACCCAGGTGAGTTGCCGCTAGCTTATAAAATCAACCTCCAAGAGAATGGAAAATTCCAAGTTATCGATCTTCTGAAATCACAAGAACTTGTTGGAGAAGGTGTTCTAGGCCAACCTTTTGCCATTGAAGAATTTTCCTTCACCCTCATTCCAACCGATACCAAGACTTTATTAAAACCGCAGAGTTTCATTTTTGGGGTAAATTCTCTTGCAGAAACAGCAAAAAGTCTATCGAAATCAATTTCAATTAAAGAATCTAATGACGATAAGAACCTGCTTGAACTGAAATTTGAACACCGCAATCGGCACCAAGCTAGTGAGATTTTGAATGTCGTGATGAAGACTTTTCATAAGCACTTGATCAGATACCATAATGACATCTCAAATAAACAACTCGACTATTTATCCTTGCGCAAAGATCAACTCACCCAAGAGCTGAATCTGGCAATGAACGACCATGCCAATTTTCTATCCAATGATCTCTGCGGAGCAGGCTTCTTCGATACGGACAAAGAGATGGAATTCCTCGCAAAAAGTCAGCACGACTATAAATCACAACTCCTTGCAAACGAATTAGAAATAAAACGGCTTGAAAATTTCAATCCATCTCATCTCACGTTTTATGGTGATCAAAGCAATGCTGCAATCATCAACGACATTCTTGGACAAATTCGCAGCCATAAACAAAACCGCGACACCCTAGAAATCGAAGTTCAAAAGAAAATGTCTTCTCGAGACTTTGATATCCAACAAGCGTTTATCAAACAATTAGATGAATTGAACCAAATTCAGCAATACATCAGTCAATTGAATGCGATCAAACAAACTTATCTTGATGGAAATCTGCCTGACATCACCCTAGCCATTTTCAATGACCCTCGATTTCTCCTTAAGGGTTGGATTGATCGGATTCAATCAGGGGAGATCAACCAGGATGAACATATCAAACAGAACTTTCAGTCCTATTTAACCAACCTTGAGAGGCTGTTAGGGGTGTATCAACGGATATTGCAAGAACGCGTCGTCCATCAGCAAAATCCGACTGAGGAATACAAGGGGATATCGCTAGATGTTGCCACAACCCTCTATTTAGACTATTCAAGAAAACTTGTTGAAATAGAGGGAAATGTAAGACAAAATTCTTTTTTCATCCACCAAATGGAAGATCCTAATTTTGAAATTACCTCCTTAAGTGCAGGACTTGACGACCCTGTCAGTAGAGAGATGATTCGTAAGGCCAGCATACTCGTGTTGAATTTGCGGGACCATAACAACCAGAGCTCACGAGAACAAGAGCGGATTCAAGAAGAACTCGATCTCCAGCGGACATTTTTAAAACTCCATCTTGAGCAGATGATTCATCTGATGAAGTTAAATAAAGAACTCTATGAAGAGAAAGTTTTTGCCTTGCAAAATGTGAGTTTAGAGTTGATCAATCAACAGGTGTCCCTCCTCGAAAAAAATCTGCAGGACTATGTGAAATCCCGTTTAGAAGACCTCGACCAAGAACGGGTGCTCATCGCCAAGCACTTACAAAATATTTCTACCGAATTGGCTGCTTTACCAAAGAAATGGGTGTCTCAACAACTCATTGAACAAGAAGTTGAGATCAATCACTTGATCGTCGAAGAGATTGCCCGCCTCGTTGAAACAAAAACAATCGCTCATAAGCTTGAAGTGATCCAATCTTCTCCCTTAGACAAAGCTCTCCCCCCTCTGTATCCCATCCAAACAAAATTCTTTCTTTGGAGTTTTATCGGTCTCATCCTCGGAGGGTTTATTGGTGCCGGTGTGTCCATTGGTTCCAGCATAGCCAAAGGCATCCCTGTGAGCGTCAATAGCCTAAAACTCATGGGATATCCCGTCGCTGGCACCCTCACCCCTTCCCTCTATATCGATGAAGAGAGGCAGCTCGCCCCGTCAAATATGGAGACATTGCGCCGCTTACAAAGCTTTTTTGAGCATGCAACAAAAGCTTATCGTTCGAGTGGAAAACCTTTTCTGATTATCGAAGGGGTTGGCCCGCACTACGTGAATGAATTAGCAAAGTTTTTTATCCTAAAAGGAAGGCGAGTCCTCATTATTGATTTATTTTCTCCAAATACTCACTCGACTGACCTTGGATTATTCCAATATCTCGAAAGAAAAATACCCTCTCCAATCCTGATCAAAACCGACACAGGGGATGTGATTCCATCGGGAGGGACTGTCCCCTATCTCGCGGAGCTGATTTCTACAGCTCTTTTCCATTCCCTCATCGACCGTTATCGAAGCGAATACGATGATATTTTCATTGTCAGCTCAGCAGGAGCATGCAGCAGCGAAGCAGAAGCACTATTCAAATTGTTCCCCTGTGCAGCTGTGACGCTACGATCTGAAACCTCCGAAGAACTCAGCCATTACGCTTGGTTGATGAAATATCAACCTGATGATCATTTTTGCTTTGTGGTGTCTCCTGAATAATGAACGACAACAACGACGCCTCGCCAATGCCTTGCGCCATCATCATTGTCACGCATAATAGCCAACAATGTATTGAGAAATCGCTGAAGGGGATCAGAGATCAAACCCGGCCCCCTTCGCAAATCATCATCATCGATAGCGGCTCTAACGACACCGCTTATTTAAAATCCTATGCAATTGATCCCTTGATCACCCTCCATCTCGCAAAAAAAAACATCGGGTTCTGTGCCGGCAATAACATCGGGTTCTCTTTTGTAGACCCTCAACTTGCTTCATTTGTCCTCTTCTTGAACCCAGACACTTTTTTATCTCCGCAATTCCTCGAACACGCCATCGCCCTCATGCAAAAACCCGAACAAGCAAAGATTGGAGCACTCTCAGGACTTCTGTTAGGGTATGACCTCTCCAAAGACCAGCCAAGCGGGAAGATAGATTCTACAGGTATCTTCCAAAATTGGTTTGGAAAATGGGCTGACCGCAACCAAGGCGATCTCTATGATCCAGCAATGGCGCTTGATGAACAATACGTCCCAGCCCTATGCGGAGCTTTGATGTTATGCAGACTAGAAGCACTACGCGAAACTGAATTAGCTCCTTCTACAGTGATGGATCCAACATTCTTCATGTATAAAGAGGACATTGATCTCTCACTTCGCCTGAGAAAACGGGGATGGAAACTGCTCTTCAATCCCAAATTAATCGCCTATCATTGCCGTGGATGGCAAAAAAACCGTTCGCAAGTTCCCCTCACTTTGAGGACCTTATCGGCAAAAAACGAAGTTCGCCTACACTATCGGTTAAAATCGCCCTACCTCCTCTACTCTCTTCTAAAATACGCTGCTGTGAAAATGTTTAACCTGTAGAAACTGTCACATAATTGTCTTGTAACCTTAAAGAAAACAGGATAAGCAAAAGGGACAAATCAGGATAGGCAGGATCGCAAGCGGCAGGATAAACAGGATAAATAAAGAAAAATCTATCTTTATCTTATCATCACTCACTATCTTGCTTATCCTGCCGCTTGCGATCCTGCCTATCCTGTTTCACCTTCCCATCCTGTCAATCATGTTAGAGGTGAGGTTGGTTCAAATCTGTAGAAATGACGGGATGGGAAGGATGAGGGGAAATTTTATTAAAAGAATCAGCGAGTTTTTAGAGATTTGACATCAGACGCTTGTATAAATTGACATAGTTTCTTAAATTAGTTATCATTTTACAAAATTACCATTTTATTTAAGGCATTTTATGACAGGAGAACCGGACTCTTATAGCCGCAGCTCTTCAGACTACAAATATGGCTTTGTCACAGAAGTTGAAACTGAAACGCTCCCAAAAGGATTGAATGAAGAGACCATCTATGCGCTATCAGCGAAAAAGAATGAACCTGAATACCTCTTAGAGTTTCGCTTGAAAGCCTATCAGAAATGGAAGGAATCGGAAGAGCCAATATGGGCAAACGTCGGCTATCCACCCATTGACTACCAAAACATGACTTACTACTCCGCGCCGAAGAAAAAGCCACTCTTAAACGATCTCAGTGAAGTTGACCCAGAGGTATTGCGGACCTTCGAACGTTTAGGCATTCCGATTGAAGAGCAAAAAAGGCTGAGCAACGTCGCCGTCGATATGATTTTTGATTCAGTCTCGATAGGAACCACATTCAAGAAAAAACTCGATGAAGCTGGGGTCATCTTATGCTCGATCTCAGAAGCGATGCACACTCATGCTGATCTCGTGAAAAAATATCTTGGCAGCGTCGTCCCTATTGGCGACAACTACTTCGCTACATTAAATTCTGCCGTGTTCAGCGACGGCTCCTTCGTCTACATTCCAAAAGGAGTGATCTCTCCGATGGAGCTCTCTACCTATTTCAGAATCAATGATCAGGAATCGGGTCAGTTTGAACGTACGCTTATTATCGCTGAAGAAGGCTCCTATGTCAGCTACCTAGAAGGATGCACAGCGCCAGCTTATAGCAACAACCAGCTTCATGCTGCTGTCGTTGAACTCATCGCGCTTGACAATGCTCAAATTAAATATGCCACAGTACAAAATTGGTACGCTGGGGATCCAGAAACAGGGAAAGGGGGGGTCTATAACTTTGTCACCAAGCGGGGAAGATGCGCCGGTGTCAATTCAAAGATCTCTTGGACGCAAGTTGAAGTCGGCGCTGCGATTACCTGGAAATATCCGAGCTGCATCCTACAAGGGGATAATTCTGTCGGAGAGTTCTATTCTGTTGCACTGACTAATGGCCACATGCAAGCAGACACCGGAACAAAAATGATCCATTTAGGTAAAAACACCCGCTCCACTATAATATCAAAAGGAATATCTGCCGACGTCTCTCACAACAGCTATCGCGGACTCGTCAAAATAGCCCCTCGAGCAACAGGAGCACGTAACTATACGCAATGCGATTCGATGCTTGTTGGAGACCGCTGCTCAGCCAATACCTTCCCTTATATTGAAGTTGGCAATGCGACAAGCCAAGTGGAGCACGAAGCGTCAACTTCGAAACTCAATGAAGAACAGCTATTTTACCTCCAATCTCGCGGATTTCCAAGAGAAGGTGCTGTCAATATGATCGTCAACGGCTTTTGCAAAGATGTCATCCAAGAGCTCCCGCTGGAATTTGCTGCTGAAGCTCAAAAATTGTTAGCGATTAAATTGGAGCATTCGGTTGGTTAAAAACGATAAAGGACAAACAATGTTAGAAATTATAGACCTATATGCTTCCGTCGATGGCTCCCCTATCTTGAAAGGAGTCAATCTCTGTGTGAAAGCTGGCGAAATTCATGCGATTATGGGACCCAATGGCGCAGGGAAATCGACCCTTGCCAAAGTTCTCGCTGGCCACCCCTCCTATGAGATCATTGGAGGTGAAGTTTGGTTCAAAGGACAAAACCTCCTTGAGCTTGAACCAGAAGAGAGAGCCCATGCAGGATTATTCATGAGCTTTCAATACCCCATCGAAATTCCTGGAGTCAGCAACGAACAATTCCTCAAAATCGCCTTCAATGCCAAGCGCAAAGCTAATGGACAAAGCGAATTTACAGACGAAGAATTCGATAAACTCATCGACCAGAAGATGAGCCTCATGGAGATGCGGCCAGAATTTAAAACACGCAACGTCAATGAAAACTTTTCTGGTGGAGAGAAAAAACGAAATGAGATCTTGCAAATGGCCGTCCTCCACCCCGACTTAGCCCTCCTCGATGAAACCGACTCCGGTTTAGATATCGATGCGATGCGCATTGTGGCACATGGGGTAAACCAATTCATGAATCCTGAGGTAGGCCTCCTCCTCATCACCCACTATCAGAGATTGCTCGATTATATCCGGCCTCATTTCGTCCATGTGATGTTAGATGGCAAAATCGTCCAATCCGGCCCCGCCAGCCTGGCTCTTGAGTTAGAAAATAAAGGGTACGACTGGTTAATGGCCGATGAGGCACAGGAGCGCTCACAATGATGCTTGAGCCAGGATTAGAACAAGAGACATTCAAACTCTTATTAGATAAATGCCGCGATCAAAATAAGCCTATAGAGAGCATGCAGAAGCTGAAGGCCAAAGCATGGGAACATTATCTCGCATTAGGGCTTCCGACAAAGAAAAACGAGGCGTATCGATATATTAAGCTGAGACAGCTATTTTCCCAAACCTACCAGCCCGGCGAAGAAATACAGCTCAATGAAAGCGAAATCGAGCAATGGATACTGCCTGAGAGCAAGCAGTCCGTCCTCGTCTTCGTCAATGGCTTTTTCCAGCCGCAGCTCTCTAACACTGATGCCCTTCCGACAAAAATCTTTGTCTCTACAATAGAAGAGGCGTTGTCAACGTTTGGCGCATTCATCAATAACCAATGGACCAAAGGACTCAAAGATGAAACAGACTCCTTCGCTGTCTTAAATGCTGCCCTGCATAACAAAGGGGCCTTCCTCTACATCCCCCCGAAGTGCAAGATTGAAGCGCCCATACAGATTTTACACATCATCGATTCCTCTACAAATCCTTCTCTGCTGATTCCCCGTCTACAACTATTTGTAGGATCCCATGCCCAAGTTGAGGTCATGCACACGCAACATCATCGGTCCGACCAAAGCTATTTTGTCAACATGGCTTCAGAATGGGCAATAGAAGAAGGCGCCTCGGTTCATTATGTGCAGGCGCAATGCAACGAACACCACCGTTCATGGCACTTTGAAGCTTTCCGTGCTGTGATGAAAAGGGACAGCAAACTCACCGTCACATGCGCGACGCAAGGAAGCTTATCTGTCCGAAATGATTATCGCGTTGCCTTAACAGGAGAAAATGCACAAGCTACTCTCAATAGTGTGTCGATGCTTCCAAACAAGCAAGAATCTCATGCACACATCTTCATGGACCATCAAGCACCCCATTGCCGCTCCTTTCAGCTGTTTAAATCTGTGTTAAAAGATTTCAGCCGCTCGACCTTTGAAGGGAAAATCATGGTGCGCCGAGAAGCCCAAAAAACGGAAGCTTTTCAACTGAACAACAACCTCATCTTAGATGACCACGCTCATGCCGATAGCAAACCCAATCTCGAAATCTTCGCCGATGATGTCAAAGCATCGCATGGGGCAACGGTAGGACAGCTTGATCCCGATCAGCTCTTCTATATGAAAACACGAGGATTTACCGATACCCAAGCGAAAAATCTTCTGATTCTAGGTTTTTGTGAACAGGTGATACAGACCATACCCATGCCAAGTTTAAAATCTGCAATTTCCTTAATAGCGAGTTCTTTTAAATGAATCATTATCCCTTTGATGTCCAACGTTTAAGAAAAGATTTTCCCATGCTCGATAAAACGATGCATGGAAAACCGTTGATCTACTTTGACTCCGCAGCCACTGCCCAGAAGCCGCATGCTGTCATCGAGGCAATCACAAGCTTTTATCGCGACCATTATGGCACTGTCCACCGCGCCGTCTACCAGTTGGCAGCAGAATCGAGTGCAAACTATGAGAAGGTTCGTCAGAAAATTCAATCTTTCCTAAATGCCCAGCAAGTTGAAGAGATCATCTTCACCCGCGGAACCACAGAGTCGATCAACCTTGTTGCTTTCTCCTTCAGCCAAGCCTTCGTCAAACCCGGAGACGAAATTTTGATCAGCGCCTTGGAACACCATTCTAATATTGTCCCCTGGCAGATGATCTGCGAACAGGCAGGAGCTCGCTTAAAAGTAATTCCTATGAATGAAAAGGGAGAGCTCTCCTTAGAAGAATATGAGAAGCTGCTCTCTCATCGCACCCGCCTCGTTGCCGTCAACCATATCTCAAACGCCCTGGGCACTGTGAACCCAATCAAACAGATGGCTGCCATGGCCCATGCCGCCGGTGCTTATATCCTCGTTGATGGCGCTCAGAGCGCTCCGCATCAAAAAATTGACGTTCAAGAGCTCGATGCCGACTTCTTTGTCTTTTCCGGACATAAGGCCATGGGTCCGACCGGCATCGGTGTCTTGTATGGAAAAGCAGCTCTTCTTAATGCCATGCCCCCTTATCAAGGCGGCGGCGATATGATCGAAAAAGTCACTTTCGAAAAAACAACCTATAATAAACTGCCCCTCAAGTTTGAAGCAGGAACTCCAATGATTGCCGAAGTCATTGGATTAGGTGCTGCGATCGATTATTTGCAAGCCATCGGCCTGGATACCATTCACCGTTGGGAACAGCAGCTATTAAATCATGCCACAGAGAAACTCCAAGACATCCCTGGAATACGGTTCATTGGACAAGCTAAACAGAAAGGGGCGATCATCAGTTTTACCATCGATGGCATCCACGCTTTGGATCTAGGCACCTTTCTCGACTTAAAGGGGATTGCTATCCGAACAGGACACCATTGTGCACAGCCTGTGATGGATTTCTTCCACGTTCCTTCTACAGCACGTGCTTCATTTGCTTTCTATAACACGCTAGAAGAGATCGATGCCTTCGTCCAAGCCTTGCGTGATGCTGTAAACGTCCTTAAAACAAGATGAACAGGATAAACAAAAAAACAGGATGGGCAGGATCGCAAGCGGCAGGATGAGCAGGCGATCTTGCTTATCCTGTTCTATGTGTTATGTTGGGAAGTTCCGATATTGTCTATTCTTGATCCTGTTCAACAGGCAGATTTGCATCGCATCTGTCGCAATCACCGCCTGTTGGATACTAGAATGTTCCATCTCGACTTTGAGTTTATCTCGTTTGATCATTTCTTTTAAGATGAGCATGTGATTGATCCGATCTTGCTGCGCAATCACCTCTTCATTGAGTTTTTTTGAGCGGTGGGTATTTTTTCGTTCAGTCTCGTGAATTTTGCTTCTATATTTGGTATCGAAGAAGCGTAACTTAAATTTACGCCCTTCAATCTGGTCGATGACCCACTCACTTTGACAACTCAACCTCTTCCGAGCATCGGATGTCTGTGCATTTTTGTTTTTCTCACGAAGATTTTGAGATGAAGGGGCTTGAATGTTCATCTGTTGATAATCCCTCTTAAAAAGGCGGTCAGTCATTTTTTTCTTCCAAGAAACCATGTATCTTGAAAATCCAATCTATAATGTCCTTTCATCCTGATTTTGTCAATTCTTAATGCTGTGGTAAAATAATTTTTTTCCTTTGATCGCTGTTTAGACCTTTTCTTAAATTGCTCATACACGACCTATTAGAAATAGAAGAACAGCAACGTTTACTGTCTCCTTAAAAAATCACTGAAGTTGAGTATATGTGAGAAAAACCCACTTTCCCTTACTGACTCACACACACCGTTAACATGTATTAAAACTAACCTATACGAAAAGAGCTTTGGCAAATTTAATCGGTTTATTTTTTCGTTCATCTCATCAATAATCTGATTTCCGATCTCGTTTTTAGAATATTTAATTTCACAAATATACAATGTGTTGTACTGCGTTTGGATTAAATAGTCTATTTGACAACCACTCTGTTTTGTATTTTTTCTCTGGAAAAAAGGGTTATCACAAACAATATCATTTGGATCGATCTGTAAAGCCTGTTTTATGAGATGTCGATTGCTTAACATCAAATTTTCAACTTGCAAACCCATTATACTACTCCAGCCCCTCAAGCTAGCTAAAGAAACTTTCGACATATCGCCTGATTCAATCTTTGATCGATTTGGTTCAATATATTTCAAATAAAACCGAGAATAATTATCTTTTAAACGATATTGGCTTAAATTCGACATTGCACTGTGTTTAAGATTCCAGGTATAATCTCTCGATACAAAACCAGATTTAATAAGATCATCAAAATACTCTGAAATATCACCACCTAATTTTAATCCTATTTTTTTACATACTGTACCTTGATCAGATAATCCATCTGCTAAGCATCCTACTATTCTTTTATATAGAATATTTTTATTAGAAAATAAATCAGAAAATATTTTTTCAAATTCATTAAATAATATACCTGTTTTGGTGAAACACATCTGACGAATGTTATCTTCTGCAGACAATAACGGGTTGATATGTTCAAGATATCTTGGAATCCCACCTGTGACAGCAAGCAGCTTAAATTTTTCATGCGACGAAATACGGTCATTTTCTGAATTCCAGAATTCAGCACAATCATACAAAGGTAATTCATCTAGCATTAAAACCAACGACTCTCTACCCAAAAATCCAGTGCTGCTTAAGATGTTTTTATCAATCCAAACGGAAGCCGAACCACAAATGGCTAATATGAGGTTGTCATTTTTTTTAAAGTAAAGATCCCATGCATTTTTCAACTTACCTAAAAAATCAGGGTCTTCTGCTCCCATCCAGGAAATTTCGTCTAAAATAATTAGCGCACTTCCATCCTCGATAAACTTCGATAATTGCCAAAATAACTCGCTCCAGTCCTCTTTGTTAAAATTGGTCAAATTTGTTTGACGCGCTAATTGCCCCGCAAACTCATCTCGTTGAGATTGAGCAGTTGTAAATTCAGTCGGTGGAAGTCCTGAGAATACAAAAGACCTTTGAACTGAATGGGAAAATTCCTCAAGTAGTCGACTTTTACCTATACGACGACGTCCCTTTATCACAACCATACTCGCTGAGTTTTTCTTCAACAAATTTTTGAGCGTTAGTAACTCTTCCTGTCTTCCTATAAATCTCATCACGCCATCCTGCTTGCTAAAATCCTGTCAATCTCAAAAAACAGCATTTTAGCCGTTTTTTGAGATTTTATCTACAAGAAAATTTGATTTCTTATTCATTTATTTATATAATATGTTTATTCTCTCTCGTAAAATTTTAATCTCAAAAAACAGCATTTTAGCCGTTTTTTGAGATTTATTTGAATTTCATGATTCAGAATTTTGTCATTCATACTCGAAAGCCTAACGAACAGATGATCGACCCAAAATGATTTTTTGGGTCGATTGGGTCGATCATCGATGTTTATCTTGACCCAATCGACCCCAAATGATAATATGATCTCATTGCGACAACAAGGTGATCAAATGAAATATTCTGGCTCGGAATCCTCTAGATTGGAATTCAAAGAAAAGATTCCTGCAAGCTCTAAAATAATAAAAACGGTCATCGGATTTTGTAATGCAAAAGGGGGAAAATTAGTAATCGGTGTAAAAGACGATGGCACTATCGTAGGAATTTCTGAAGAAGAGGCGCATGAAGCCTTGGAACGACTCGACCATCTTATTTATGAAACAAGCACTCCCCCCATCCTTCCTCTCATCTATCAACAAAGGATTGATAGCAAAGTTCTTTTAATTATTGAAGTATCATCCGGCACAAATAAACCCTATTATCAAAAATCCCTGGGACTTTCTGAAGGTACATTCGTTCGACTAGGTCGTTCCACTGTTAAAGCCAATGCCGACATCATCGAAGAGCTAAAATGGCAATCTCGGGGAATTGCTTATGATCAACTTCCCATATATCATGCAACTATTGATGATCTTGACACAGCCAAAATCGAATATTTTTTAAATCATAGACGAAATGGTGTTCATTCGCCTATAACCGAAGAAGCGTTATTATCATATGAGATCATAAAAAAAGAACATACTACAAACTACTCCACTATCGCCGGGATGTTGTTATTTGGGAAATCCCCTCAGAAATTTCTTTCGGAAGCTTATATCCTTTGTTGTCATTTCTCCGAGTTTAAAGATCGAGAGGCTATTGCGTCCAGAACATGTAAGGGTACACTTTTCGAACAATTTGATGGGGCGTTTGACTTTATTATGGAACGACTGAACAAATCGTTTCGCATTGAAATGAAAAAACGAGAAGAAGATTGGGAAATCCCTCCCATTGCGATTCGAGAAGTATTAATGAATGCTATTTTACATCGTAATTATCACATCAACGCGCCCATAAAAATATCAGTATATTCCGATAGAATAGAATTTTTTAGTCCCGGATGCATGCCTGGCCCTCTCGATACTTCAGAATTGGAATCTGGGATCACATATGTCCGCAATACTGCAATTGCAAAAATCTTATGGGAAGCAAAATATATAGAAAAAATGGGTTCCGGTTTTATCACACTCTTTAAAAGCTATAGAAAGCAAGGATTACTTCCCCCTCAGGTATTAGAAGGGACAAATTTTGTGAAATGCACACTGCCGAGAATTCGGTCGGAATCAATGCAGAACAATCTTGAGGAGTTGGTCTTAAGCTTATTTAAAGTTGCAGGAGAAATATCAAGATCTGATCTGATCCAACAACTCAACATCCCCCGAACCTCAGCAGGAAGAGTGCTTAAGAAGTTGATTGAAAGTGGTAAACTTGAGCGTTATGGAAAAGGTTCTACAACGAAATATCGATTAATTTAGTGGCTTGGAATGCATGGTGAGGCCTTAGGGAATTTAAAAAGGTATGGAAGTGATGGAATTGAACGGTTTTTTGCAAGTCGCTATTCAAGCGGCCCAAGCTGGCGGTAAATTTTTGCAGAAGTATTGGGGATGTGTGACAAACATCCAAAATAAAAACATTGAGGGGGATTTAGTCACCGAAGCCGATAGAGCGTCTGAAAGTGCGGTGATCGACGTCATCAAAGAGGCATTTCCTGCGCATAAGATTCTGGCCGAAGAAAGCGGTCTTCATGAAGCCCAAGACACTGAATTCCTGTGGGCCATCGATCCATTAGATGGAACCACAAATTATGCACATCAATTTCCCTTTGTTGCTGTTTCGGTGGCTTTGCTCTATCAAGGCTTCCCTATTGTCGGCGTTGTCTATAATCCTATGATGAATGAGCTTTTTCAGGCATCTAAAGGTTGTGGTGCTTTTGTGAACGGTTTCAAACTAAGTGTATCCAATGTTAATGATCTGAACAAAAGTCTGCTAGCAACTGGTTTTCCGTATCAACGTCGCGAAATTGAGGACAATAATTATCGTGAATTCTGCTACATGACAAATCTCTCGCATGGTGTGAGAAGAGCAGGTGCTGCATCTATTGATCTGGCCTATGTCGCAGCAGGAAAGCTGGATGGTTATTGGGAAAATCATTTGCAATTGTGGGATGTCGCTGCAGGGGTTCTGTTAGTTCAAGAGGCAGGTGGGATCGTTTCCTCTTATGATGGCGGCCCAGTTAATTTCATGAAACCTCAAATCCTAGCAACTAATGGCAAACTACATTCCATGATGGTACAACACCTTCACAATGCATCTAAAGAACCTGTTATCCATTTCTCAAGGCTATAGTTAGAACAGACTCTGGCAATACTTGGTAAATAATTTTGTTATAACAGCTCAACGCGCCAATCATCGACGGCCCTGAACTGACTGTTGAAGTTGATGCCAACTAAGTAAATAGGAATCTTTCGACTACTGTAGATTTGATAATACGCCTTTTGCTTGATCTGTTCGATGGCTATCTCAGCAGATTGATCTAATTTAAATTCAAAGACCAAAATCTTATCTTTCATCTCGATGACAGCATCTACTCGACCCTTTTGCGTATGGACTTCAGCGCTAACACTTATTCCAGCAAGTTTGATAATCAAATAAAATAGACTTTGATAGTGCTTTTCACTTTTTAAGTATAAGTCATAAGGCATCAGTGCAAGTAGTTCTGAAAGAATGTCAAAGAAACACGAGAACTCCCATGGTGTTGTTGAAACATTACGGAAGATGCTTGATAAATAGTCTGCTGCACTGGCTTTAGATATCGCAAAATATCGCAAGATGCTTGTGGAGAAAGATTGGCCCACTTCTCGGTTAGGGTAACCTAAACGATAGGTACTCACAGTAGGATCAAAGGCCTTAATGGTTAAATACCCTGTTTGATAGAGCAAAGGAATTGTAGGTAAATCCTCAATTTCAAATGTACTGAAATCTTCTACGGCAATTTCAAACTGTTCTAGATTGATAAGATCAAATTCTCTTTTTTGTATCAATTTAATCAGGAATGTAGGTGTGCCTGTCTCAAACCAGTGGGCGGTAAACTCTTTGGAATCAAGGAGCATTAACGTTGAAAAGGGGTTATAAACGAGTTGACCATTTTTTGAAAATTGATAGCCATTATACCACCCCTTGATTTGTTCATAACAGCTCTCAATGGCTAACCGATTCGCAGTCGCGACGTCTTGTATGGATTGAGAAAAATAATGGGTTAACTCATCTCTTGTATAGCCTAAAAGTGAGCTAAATTCATTGCGCATTGTTAGATCAATCAGATTGTTGAGTCCAGAGAATACTGAAACTTTTGAGAAATTGGTGACACCAGTTAAAAAAAGAAATCTTAAATGTGCATCATGCGCCTTCAAGATCGTATAAAATCTACGCAGAATTTCGCGATTTTCTTTTGCTATATCTAAATCATCAAGGTTGTCGATTAAAGCTCGATCATATTCATCAATTAAAACAACAACTTGTTGCCCAGAAGCGACCACCAGTTGTTTGATTAAATCAGACAAGTAATCAGAGGGGGTTTCTCCGGATAGAGTCAGATGATATTGGGTGGCAATTTCTTTCAAAGCATGGATTAAAGCCCTCTCCAACATCTCAGGAGTTTTGTTATTGATTGTCGACATATCGAGAAAAATAATTGGATAGACTTTCCATTCCCAGTCGCTATTGTCAATCCATAACCCCTTGAATAAATCGCGTCTACCTGAAAAAAGCGCGCAAAGCGTAGAAACTAACAACGATTTACCAAATCGTCGAGGACGAGATAGAAAATAAGGACTGAATTGAGTGATAAGCCGATAAATAAGAGCAGTCTTATCAACGTAAGTATATCCATTGGCAATAATTTTTTCGAAATCTTGTATACCGATTGGCAGCTTGACATCACCCATAGATACTTTTTTCCCTCGATATTAAGGATTGTACGTTGCTTAGTCAATATTCTAGCTTAAGAGCATGCAATAGGTCTATAGTTTTCGCTAAATATCACCCTGGCAATTGGGGAGCGAAGCTGTCAACTCGATGTCGACGACATTTCGTTCCGCTGATGTCATTAATAAAGCTCTTCAAGAGTTGGTATCCGGGAAGCGGTCACAGGAATTCATAAGCGACGTCGTTATTTTTTAGGAAGGAATTTTACGGTGACCTGCTTGGTTTGCGACCGATTGAATGATCTGATACATCGCTCACCCAGTTGCCACTATCCCAGGAGGAGAGAAAATTTTTTATGGGTATATAGATCTTATTTTAGGTAATAATAACAAATCCGTGTTGTCCGTGTTCAGGACGAAGATAATGATTTCCATTTTTCAGATGAACGAGAGTGGCATGCAACTTGCCTTCAATTGTCAATTTGATAGCGTCTTGCTTAGAAAGCCAAATAGACTCCTCATTGTTGTGAACCAGATATTCGGTGATAGCACGTCTATCCTTACCTATACTATAAGAGCTTTTAAGAAGGGCACCAAGATTATTACATCTCCATGCGCGAGTGCCGCCAGTCCGAATGGTCATATTCCCCTGTTCATCGAAATATTGCACCGTAAATTTTGTGTCTGGATCCCCTGCGATTGGAGGTCCTGCTTTAGCTTTGACAAACGTCATACGAATCGACTCCATCAAAATTAATATCCAAATTTAATCGAATTTTCCCACTAGTCACAACAAAATTTAGATTGCAAAGCAATTATAAAACAAGAACAGTTATGGTCTACGAATATTTTCTTTCAATAAGAATGCGCGCAATGGTTAAAATGGACTTCACGATTACCTGTCTCTCCTGTTTACCGCTTGCCGCGTACAGTGAGGCGGCTAAAAGTTAAGTAGAGGATGGGAGTGACATAGAGGGTCAGCAGCTGTGAAAACAGAAGCCCTCCCACGATGACGAGTCCAAGGCCGCGGAGCATCTCTCCCCCTTCACCAAAGCCGATGGCAATAGGAACAGCTCCCATCACCGCCGTCGCTGTCGTCATCATGATCGGTCTGAAACGGACGAGGCATCCTTGGAAAATGGCTTGAAATGGCTCCATTCCCTGCCCCTCTGCCTCCAAGGCATAGTCGATCATCATGATCCCGTTTTTCTTGACAATACCGATCAATAAAAGAAACCCGACAGCGCTGAAGATTGAAATAGGCTCATCAAATAGGAAAAGGGTTAAAATCCCCCCTAAACTCGCAAAAGGGAGCGATGACAAGATTGTCAATGGATGAATAAAGCTCTCATATAATATTCCAAGAACTATATACATAACTACCGCAGCCGCAAGAAGTAAAATGATTGTGCTAGACAACGCTGAAGAGATCTCCTTGGCTGTTCCGTCTAAGAAGCCGCTAACATTGACCGGAAGGATTTCTGCTGCAATCGCTTCAATTTGATCCATCCCTCGGTTAGGGGGAACGTCGTCTGCAAGAGAAAATCGGATCGTCGCCGAAGGAAGCTGCTCATGACGGGTGAGAGTCGGCGAAGCAAGCTCTTCTTTCCATGTTGCCAAGGCCTTCAAAGGGATTAATTCTCCATCATTCCCTTTCAGATACAGTTTTTCAAGAGCGCTGACGTGGTTTTTGTATTCGGGCTGCAACTCAAAATAAATCGATTCTGTATTATTTCCTCTCTGTATTGTCCCGGCAATGCTCTGTCCATAAGCCATTTGTAGGATATTCTGCACCTTATTCTTAGAGATTTTGAGGTGTTTGATCAACTCTTCGTTAAGGTTAAGGACGAGCGTCGGCGAGTCATTCGTCATAGAATCGGAGGCATAGGCAAAATCGGGATGCGATTGAATCGCCTTGGTCAGCTCTTCAGCAACTTTCTCGACTTCTTTGAAGTCGATCCCTTTAACGATAAATTTGTAACGTCCGGAGCTGCCAAAATCTAAACCGAGATTGATCAGCTGATATCGATGTAAGAAACCTTGTATTCCAGGGATCGCATCAAAGGCCTCTTGAAAATCTGTCATCACTTGATCGATTGAAGGACGCATTGACAGTGGATGCAGCCTGATCATAAAGAATTGGGAGTCTGAATCACTGACGCTGACAAAACTTTCGACTGCATGATGATTCGAAAGAATAGATTCAAGTTTATTCTGATAGAGGGTCGATTCTGCTGCTGGAATGCCTGTAGGGAGAGATACGCCGGCATAGAGAAATCCTCGGTCTTCAGGGGGAATCAATTCAACTGACAAATAGTTAAATAAAGGGACGACACCGCAGAATGCAGCTAAAGCAATAAACAAAATCGATTTTGGATAATTGAAACATTTCTTTAAACTGCTCTCATACGCTTTTACCATTCGGTCATTAACTTTCGCAATAACAACCTGCAACTTGGTTTTAGTGTGTGAAGAGGAGAGAAAGCGGCTGCACAGCATTGGTGTGAAGACAAGTGAAACAAATCCTGACATCAATATCGAAACAGCAAGAGTCATGCTGAATTCTCGAAAAAGACGTCCATTCATCCCTTCCATAAAAAGCAAAGGGATGAAAACGGCGATCAATGAAAGAGTCATAGAGAGAATGGTGAAACAAATTTGTTTGGAACCTTTCAAGCTTGCCTCTAGAACTGAAAGACCTTCTTCTTGTTTTCTGACGATATTCTCTAAGACGACAATGGCATCGTCGACAACAAATCCAACAGATAGGGTCAATGCGAGCAAAGACAATAAATCAAGGCTGTAGCCTAGGAGATACATAACAGCAAAAGTGCCAATGATCGTTATTGGCAAGGCAATGCTGATAATCAACGCTTCGACGAAACGTCCTAAACTCAAAAATATCACCAAAACAACGAGGATGAAAGCAGCAAGTAAAGACCATTCGACATCGAGAATCGATGCTTCAATCCAAACGGCTTTATTAAACCACAAATTGAGTTTAATGGATGATGGAATCTCTTTCTTTAATGAACCGAGCACCTCTTGAAGATGGTCAGAAATTGCTTTTGCATTGCCATCGCTGACTTTTTGAACTGCGAGGACAATCGCCTGCGAGGTTTTTCCATTTTCATAAAAATGGAATTCCTTCTCGTCATCTCCCTCGGTGGAAATTTCACCGATTTCCTTCAGGCGCACTCCTGAATTGCCAATAGAGATATTTGCAAGCTCATGGGGCTTCGTGACAGCTATTTTAGAAAGTTGAAGAGGGAGCGTTTTGTCATTGGTCTGCATTGTTCCTAGGGGCACATGCTGCGTCTGCTGATGAATCGCTTCGATCACTTCGTCAAACTCAATTCCCCGCATCGCCATCAGCTCAGGATTCAATCTAAGCCAGATCGATTGGCTTGTCCCATAAATGTGAACGTTCGCCACTCCAGGGATCCTATTCAACCGGGGCAAGACATATGTTTCAACGGTATTGTACAGTTCCTGATAACTCGTCTGTTCCGAAGAAGCCAATAGATACATGATGGCCTCTCGACTGGCTTCCTCCAATCGATAATAAGGGCGCGGCTCGACTTCATCGGGGAGATGCCTATCCACACGGTTTAAAGCAGACTGTACATCCCGGATCGCTTGATCCATATTTTTGTCAAGGCCAAATGAGAGCGAAATTCGGGTATCCCCCTGCGAGCTGCTCGAAGACATTTCCTCCAGCCCCTTGACTTGGATCAGCGCTCTCTCTAGAGGCAGCGTCACGACATTGAGAACAGTTTCAGGACTAGCTCCAGGGTATCCCGCGCGCACTGTAATATGAGGATGTTCTATCGTCGGAAGATCGCTGACAGGAAGCTTATGGAAAGCCATCATCCCTGCAATGATCATCGTTAACATCACGAAGACAGTCATCACAGGCCTAGAAATAAAAAGTGCGGAGAGGTTCATGATTTCACTTCTACCTTTATCCCTGGAGAAAGCCGGAGATGTCCATCGGAAATCACACGGTCTTGAGATTCAATTCCTTCAAGAACAATGATGTCCTTATCAACTTCATCGCCTAAAGTGAGTTGGCGGAATCCTACTGTTGAATCGGGTTCGATGACATAGACGTATGCTCCTTGTTCATTGTATCGAACGGTTTTCTTCGGAAGCAATTTTGATTGGAAGGCAAATCCATTAGGGATCCTGATTCGGACGCATTGCCCTGGCAGAAGATTATGGCCCGGATTCTTGAGGGTTCCTCGCACAAAGCATTGCCCTGTTTTAGCATCTAAACGATGATCTAAAAACGTTATCTCTCCCACAGCACAGTCTTTTTCTATTCCTGCTACGCCAATTTTATGAATTTCTATTTTCAGGTTTTCTTTTGGGAGCGTACACACCTCATGCTCTGTCAAAGAAAATTCAACGGCCAATGGGTCGATTTGATCGATTGTTGTCAGAGGAGATGACTGAGAGGCGTTAATGAGACAGCCTGGAACGAGTTCTAGTTTCCCTACCCTCCCATCAATAGTAGCGGCGAGGGTGCAATGTTCTAATTCGAGTTTAGCTGCTGACAGCCGGGCTTGATCTAATTCGACGACTGCTGCTGCTCTTGCGGCTTCTGCTTCAAAATCATCCCACTCCGTTTGAGCCACCAGATCTTTTTGAGCAAGCTTGCGAAATCGCTCCTGCTTCTTTTGCGCAGATTGGAGATTGACTAAATCAATGTTAAGTTGAGCTTCAGCCTCTTTCACCTTAACTTGAAAAGCTCTCGGATCGATGTCCATGAGCTTATCTCCTCTATTTACCTGCGCTCCTTCGCGAAAATAAACGTCTTGCAAGCTCCCTTGGACGAGGGAGTAAACTTCAACATGAGCTGAGGGATGCAGCGTTCCGATCGACTCAATATATAGGGGAATATCTTTGATTTGAGGGGCTGTTTCCAACACAGGTACAGCCTTCGTTTCTGTTTCTTGATCTTGCGTTGTGCACCCTGCTAAAGACAGGGCAGCAATTAACATGAGAGCTCTTTTGAGCATAGGATCTCCTAGTTAGGGACTAAGGAAGTGTTCAATTTATTATTGAACACTTCCTAACGTTCCTGTTGCATAAGCTAAATTCGCTGAAGCAGTCACAAGGCGTGTACGTACCTCGCTGTATTTAAGGCGGGCAGCGGCCAGCTGCCGCAATGCTGTCGACATTTCAGTCATGCTTTCTTTCCCTGCTTGATACTTTTCAAAAACACCTTCATATGCTTTTAGAGCGCATGACACGTGTTCTTCAGCATAAGGAAGCATCTCTTGAGAAGCCTCCAAAGCTTGGCTATAAGTCAATACCTCAAGGGCTATATCCAATTCCAATTGTGAGAGCTCTTCGCTTGCCATCTGACTATCCGCATAAGCCATCCGCCTTTGGTAGGCATAATCAAATCCTTCAAAGAGAGGCACATCTAAATTCAAGGTCACTTGATACTGTGCAGCATTCGCTTTATCATGGACATAATGATTCGCCCCTCCTCGAGCAGTTGCCGATAGCTTAGGAAGCGATGAAACTCTAACTTTTTTTTCATTCATTCTAGTTTCCACAAGCTGTGCGCGCTTTGCCATCAAATCAGCCCGCTGTTGCATCGCCATCGCAATCATATCGCTTTGCAGCCTCTTCGGCGGCAGAGGAAGCTGGTCGCAAGAGGCCAATTCTAGGTTTGTCGTCGCAGCAAGACCAAGACTTGCAGCCAACTGAGCCCTTCTTACCTGGAGGGCAGACTGATGTTCAATGAGATCCATCTGCATTTGAGCAAGAGTCGATTGACTCATATAGACATCTGTAATAGGAACCAATCCAGATTTGTTAAGCTGCCGAGCGGCCTGATCCATAAATTCAGCCTCTTCCAGCGAAATTTTCGCTGCCTTCATCGTCTCTTGTGCATGGAGCAACGCATAAGCATTTTCAAACACCTGGACAAGGACTTTCTGCAGTGTCCAATCGCTCTGCCAACCAGCCGCCACAAGCGCTTGCCTTGCCGATTCAGCATTAGCGTCTCTCTCTCCAAAATCATAGAGCATCATCGATAAGATCAGGTCGGCACCTAATATCGTGTAGCTGGTGTCTGGACCATTAATGAACTTAAAATCGCGACCATTAGACACACTCATGTTTGCAGATATACTGGGATAATACCCGCTTTTTGCTTGACCCAGTGCTGCCGCAGCCCGCTTTGCATTCCACCACATTTGCCGAGTTTCAGGATGATTTTCCATCGCTATGTGGATGAGATCAACCATTTTCAAAGGAGGCGATAGATCAACAGCAGCATGCAGAAACAAAGAAGAAAAAATAAGTAGTACTGAAAATATTTTCGTCATCATAACTGAACATGTTATATCTCTTACGAATTTATTGGAAGAATTTACTGTTGTATAAATCACCACTGAATCACTGAGATCAGTATGGAAAAACATAACTTTCCATTTGCGCAAATTTAATACTTTCAGTAACGTAATTATCAGAAATAACTTTGACTATTTTTTCGTCTTTTGTATAGACATACATATATTGATCGTCTACAGCTCTGATTGTCACGTCAGTTTCTTGTATTAACTCATCATAATCAAGTTCACGAGTTGATCTACCCTCGAGAGATTCCCAACCTGATGGATAGTTTTTGTACAAGAAAAAGTCTCCCCAATCAAATTGAACAACATTTATAAATTTTGGGAGTACTTCAGTAATTTCAGTTGGAATATGCTCTATCTCTTGAAAATAAAGAACCATTCCCCCTTCAACATCATCTGTAACTACATATTTGAGCTCTATTGCTTTCATAATAAGTATGAGCAAGTCATGAATAGATGTTCCGGGTAAGCATCTTGGAACATCGTCGATAACAACTTCATACCAGAAGTTTTTATTTTGTGGTTGATCACTCACGTTTTTACTCCTGAATGGGTTACTTCAACACTCTTGGCAAAGATTTGAATAAAGGGAAAATCGTGTAAATCTTCAAAATGATAGTATTTAATTTTAATATTTCACTCGCCTTCATCCAATTTCTCAAACTAACAAATCACCTACATCACTATTTGCACGAAATAGAATTCTGTCTAATTTCCATTGATTGATGGAACGGGTAAAGGCAAATGTTCTAAGGATCACATCCGTTCCAATGAGAAAAGTTGCATCCATTGAAGAATCCGAAGAGTTGATTTTTGTGATTTGCTGGTCAACCAAGCCTTGAAAAATTTTTTCAATATAAGGCGTTTCCTCACGGGCAAAGCCCAGTAAGAACTCTCCCTTAGATTCTAACCTCCACATCGCATGTGTGATAATAATGACACGCCTTTTTTCAAAATAAATCATTAATTCATTCAATTCGTTTATAAAGACCGTTTCGATAATCCCCTTTTCTAGATTTATCTCTAGAAGAGGGTATTCTTGAACTTTTGCAAATTCTTTAGCAATATTCTGAATAGTTCTTATCCTTTCGAAACTTGAGAGATCTGCCGTTAATTCCTCAGAACTAGGTGTAAATATTGTCCACTGGTTTTCTGAGAGCGAATGGAAAAAAGTATTCAAGCGATACCCATCTTCAAATTCAATTTGAAGATCAAGAAAATCGGAACTGAAAAACAGGTTCTGAACCGTTTTATTCTGCAATTTTTCTATTCCAATTTTTATATCATGTGCATGGTCTCCAGATCCAACAACATAAAGTTGATTGTGAGTGATTCTCCAGGCGCTATCACTAATCCAAATCACCCATTCTTTTCGTTTTCCTTTCCCTACCAATAAATCGACATCTTCACCTATTTCAATAAATAAATTAGAACCGACAGCATGATTGATTCGACCGATGCTCTTACCAAATAAACTGCTTTGCATGGATTCAAGCATATTAACAAGCGAGTCTCTATTCATAAAAAATACCTTTTCTTTCAAGACAAATCGCACATACCAATATTTGCACGAAACATTGTTTTATATAGTTCCCATTGAACCACCGAACGGGTGAAAGCAAATGTTCTCAGAATCAGATCTGTACCAACTTGAAAAACGGCGTCCATTAAAGAACCTGGAACACGAACACTAATTTGTGCGATTTGTTTGCCAATAAATTGCTGGAAAATACTTTCGAAATTTGATTTGTCTTCAAGAACATAGCCCAACAAAAATTCTCCGTTAGATTCCATCCTCCATGTAGCACTAAAAACATCAATTGTACAATTGTTCTTCAAAACGATTTGTAATTGATGTCTTTCGTTTAGATATACATCTTCTATGATAAATTCCTCTAAGTTTTGATCCAATGAGATATATTCCTGAATAGTTGTAAATTCTTTAGCTACAATCTGAACAGCTTGTATTCCCTCAAAATTAGAAAGTTCCGCCGTTAGATCTTCACCGGTAGGCATAAATATTGTCCATTGGTTTTCTGTTACCCAATTAAAAAACGTGCTCAAACGATATCCACATTCAAAATCTATTTGAAGATCTAAGAAATTCGAAGTAAAAGATACTTCTTGGATTCTTTGATTCAAAAGACAATTGATCCCTGTTTTAATGTTATTACGATCATCTCCAGAGGCAACGATATATTGATCATCTTGGGTTATTCGCCAAGCGCTATTACTTATCCAGATTACCCATTCTTCTCTTTCTTCAAGTGCAAAAGGAATTTCTATTTTTTTCCCTATCCTAAGAAATAAATTAAAGCCTATAGAATTATATATTTCAGCAACACCCTTTCCGTATAGTCTTTCTTTCATCAATTCGAGCATGTTTGTAAGAGATTCTCTATTCATGAAATAAGGCTCCTCCTTCTTCAACTAATTCTCTATAATTGTAATTTTTTTTTGTGATGTCTCTATGAAATCGATCTCCTTGCTTATCTGTTAATTTCTTTCCTATTTCGTGTTCTATTTCTTTTTTTGCATCCCTCGCTTGTTTATTTTGAACCGTATTAGGTCCTGGCGTTCCATCTTCTTTCTTACCCCCACCCCTATAATCTTTTTTAGTAGGACCTCCTCTTTTTTCTATTTCTTTCTCTGTTTCATCCCAATGATCTCGCGTTTCATCTTCGGTCAGATCATTTTTTTCATCATTAAGGTACTCACCCACTTTCCAACCAATCACACTCGCAACACCGGCTACCACAGCATATTTAAGAGCTGGCAACAAAGTTAGCGAAACGACCTCTCCGAAAGCGATTTCAAACAAAGGAAGGACAAAAGCCCATTGACCATCGGGGTCAGTATACCGGAGGGGGTTATTTTGTACATAGGCATAAAGGTTCCATCCATCTTCGAAGCCGATGGGATCGGTGGTGAGCCATCGACGTATCCCGGGGTGATAGAGACGATACGTAAAGAGGGATAGGCCAGCAATGTCGCGGCGGTTAGCAAATCGCCAGGGGTTGTCAAGGTTGATGCCGTGGACTGATTGCTGTCCAAACGAGGTGTAGCGGGTCCATTGCGCGATGGAGCCATCTTGCCGATAGAGGGCTGAGATGTTGTAGCGGTAGTCTTGGACAGGGAAATAGGCCTGTTGGTCTAGTTCTAAGGCGAATACATGCTCACGAGAGGCGTTTGAGTGGGCCAGACAGAGCTCTTTGATGCGACCGCTTTGGATGCTGCCAATCTCCTTGTCTCCTTGGTAGAGGAGCTGTTTTTGTCCTGTGGAGTCGTTGATTTGGATGCATCGGTCAAAGGCATCATAGCGAAGGGCGATCTTCTCCCCTTCTTTTTCGATGGTAGTCAGCCGGTTGAGGGC
>JAGVJP010000017.1 GCA_020051075.1 Parachlamydiales bacterium | reverse complement strand
TGAGGTCGTTAATATTTTATAACTAATTGAATATATTCTGGTTATGTTAGCTTAACGCGTATGAAGAAGACTTCCGCACTCCAAACGCTTCGCGTATTCAAGACGATTTGTTGGCTACGCGAAGCGTTTGGAGTGCGAAAGCCTCCTTTCGCTTTTCCGCCAAAGGATGTTGAACAGAACCTGTGAGTTGATAAAAGTTTGTTGGGGGCGATAGCTAAGCAGATGAAAAGTGAAGTTAGCCTGACTTGGTTTTTACTCTAATTATTACAAGGATAGTTACCATGTGTTTATTATAATTTAACAATTGAGAGATATAATTATGACATATAGTTTTTTATTTTATTAGAGGTTTGTATGCCAGATAACATTACCGATCATGAAGCCACAACGTTTGCGAGTGCGATGAGCCAATTAGCTGCAGAGGGGGCTCAGAAGGGGTACATAAAAAAAACTAAAACAGAAGCTGGATACACTTATGCATACATTAGACCTGGTCAGTCCACATCTGGCAAGATGGGGGCAAAAGACATCGCTGCCACTGCAAATAAAATCGCACAATTTGCAAGGAACAATATTGAAGAAAGAGGGTTATCTGGTGAAGAATTAAAACACATTGAACAAGGGATGGCGCGATTACAAGTGCGCATGAGAGGTCATAAGCCAAGTTTATTCCAAAGCATGAAAAAACTTACTGCAATTGCAAATAATCTGTTTCAACCCAATTACAAAACAGACCTAGAAAATGTAATTAAAGATCGCCCAGCACCAATTCTCACTCAAGAAGACAATAATGCCATTACGACAGAGCATCTGAGAAGTACAGGACCTGAAACACTCAAAGCTGTTAAAAATAAGAAATTAATAAATAAATTCAAGAATGAAAATGAAACTTTAATTAATAAACTAAGATCTTTTGATGGAAATGACACAGGGGTCATTGCGGCAACTCAAGCAAATAGAAATCTTACAGAAGCATATCGGACTAACCCAGATCAGACTTTATTGGACACCTTTAAAGCTAAAGTGCGTAATAATTTAACAGAAAAATGTTCGGGCAGAAATTTGCCAGATGTTGCAACTGATCCTGAATTTAGACAATTGCTTAGCAAATATAGAGAAACTTTCCCTGCAGATTCAGCAAATAAGACCGATGCGGCTTTGGTTCGAGAAATCACAGGCTTGACGACATTTAACGAATCAAGACCCACTGTTGCTCGTGATATCCAAGAATTTGCACGGCCTCTGGTACGACCTCTGACATGGTTTAATGAAAGACTGAATTCAGCTTTGGAAAGAGCTGGGGCTGGTGTCAAAAAAGTGGGGAAGGGTATCAAAAAAAGGGTCATTTCAGCATTCAAGACATCAGAAGGAACGAAAGCTTCTTCTAAGCAAATCAGAGAGACAGCCTCCTCATCAGCGGCTTCATCAAGCCCGCAGGCAGAGCCTACGATGGGAGAACGGTTGGCTTCATTGGTTCTTAAAGAAGAAACTCCGGTTGATGCAACGAGCCGGGTTTTTAATCGATTACGGAATGTTCAATTCAACAAAATTGTCACACGTACGAGCATAGTTGAAAGTAAGGATAACCAACAAACGAGCTTTGTAAAATACGTGAGAAAATCAATTTGGGGAGCCTTTGTTGGCAATGTTGGAGAGAAAACTAGAGAGCAGATACAAACATCAGCTCCTAAATCTGAACAAGATAAGCGTGAATTAGAGGGAGAAAACACGGTTGCGCATATGTTTTATATGTATAACCTTTTAGAGGCTGAATCCAAAACAAACCAAGACCCTAATATGACTACATTAAGAGGGGATCTTGAACGTTCCCTTCCCTTTGCTTTCGAAGCGAGTGTCATTGGAGGCAACAAGGAAAGAGAAGATATCTTGTCTCATCAGATATATGAAAAGTTAGCGACGATGGATATTGGCCAAGCAGTGTATCTTCCAATTGGTTGCGATGGTCATGCAACGCTTTTGATGATGACGAAAACAGCTGAAGGACGGGTCCAAATCCAACACTTCAATACAGGTTTAGGACTGAGAGAACAACAACGGCTCGCGGGAGATAATACATTCTCATTACGCAATCTATGGAACGGCCCAGGGGGATATCCAATCGCAGTGGGCTTTGAAGTGGATTTAACAAGGTCCGAAACTCAAACGAATGTAGAGGCTGCGTTGGGGTATTTCATTAATACAGCGAGTTATGAAGGGACGACAATGGAAGAGGTGACTCGGGCGCTTGTAAAGCTCAATGATCTTGCAGGTTTTCCAGGAGAAGGGATCACAGCTACCGTTCGGAGAGAGAAACCACAGCAAACGGGGAACTGTTCTTATCGCTGTTTAATAGAAGGAGCGAGAAACAGGTTAGGAGTGACAAGTTATAGGAAGTTTAAAACCAGTTACTCCAATCAACTTGAAACAAATCTCAGAGGGGCTGTTGAGATTAAGCCAAGATCCGCAGATGATTTACTATTACAGGATTTATCCATGATCCGGGGAAAGGCTCGACAACCACAAGTGGTTCAGCAAGCGGGATCCAAATCAAGAGGTAAGAGAAGAAATCACTCGGAATCTACTAAATCAAAAAGAAAATAGCCGACAGCATTCTGGCAGCCTCTTCAGGCTGCCAGAATATCTTATCCCTCTTGATCTCCTTTCATGCCTGGCCCAAAATCAACTTATTAAAATAAATCTTGTTGCAAACTTTGCTAAGGCACGAAGTGCCGGCATATCATAGCCCAGGCGAGTGTGGCTTACCATTACCCATTTTTTCTCAAGCTCTCCTCTTCCGCTTTTTCACCAGAGAGTGTTGATCAGAACCTGTGAAATAAAAAGCGTCAGTTCCGGGCGATAGCTGGCAGTATTGATTCAGGCGCATTACTTCTTTTGCAGGGTCTTGAGGTAATGGACACAATGGACCCTATTGAAGTCCATAGAGTCCATTGTGTGTCCATAAAGTCTATTGTTTGGAATCAACGTTAATTGATGTGCATCGATCTTTTCGGAAGGATGATTTTGAAAGTCGTCCCTTCTCCTAACTTAGATTTCAGTGTGATCGTTCCAAAGTGCTTTTCGACGATTGTTTTCACGATGGAGAGGCCCAGGCCCGATCCGCCCATCTTCTGGGAGTGAGCTTTATCGACAGTATAGAAACGGTCAAAGATGTGTTCTTGGTCTACTTCAGGGATGCCAATGCCTCGATCCGACACTTCAACGATGATGCTGTCAGATTGATCTTCGATGTTCACTTCGATGTGAGCTGGGCGACTAGAATACTTCGCAGCATTTTCTATGAGATTCATCAGAGCGAGTTCAAGCAAATCAACGTCGGCGACCGTTGTGATCTCCGGTTGATTTGTCTTAATAGTGACTTCTGCATCAGGGAAAACTTCTGCAAGCATCAGGCGGCACTCTTCTGCTAATGCAGGGATGTCGCATTCATGCAGGCGGGAAGAGGGGATGTTTTCGATGTCTGCCAAGGTGAGCAAGTCTTTAATCAGCGCGGTCATCCGTTGGCAGCTTCGCATAATCTTCGTTGTCATCTCCTTCTGCATTTCTTGAGGGAGGTTAGGATTGTCGTGAAGGGCTTCGGCAAAGCCTCGAATCACTGTGATCGGAGTTTTAAGCTCATGCGAGGCATTTGCAATGAAATCACGCCGCATCTCGAAGATCTTATAATGGTCCGTTTTATCTTGGAGAACAAGGATGGCTCCTGCATCATCTTTCTTCGGAGCAACGACGATGTCGAGATATAATTTTTTGCCTTCTAGGTAGACTTCGATTGTATCAACGAGAGGGGTGTTTTGTTCCTGGCACTGTTTAAGCAGTTTCTCACATTGTTCTTGATGAAGTTCTGAGAAGTTCTCTCCGACGATTTGAGAGTGCTGTCTGTTGAGAAGTTTTGAGGCCATATGGTTAGAATAGGAGATTTCCATATTGTCTTCGACAGCGACAACGCCTTCGACGAGAGATTCTAGGATCGCTTCTTTCTCATTGCGCTCTTTAGTGATCATGTCGATGTGATTTTGAATATGAGCAGAGAGGCTATTTAGGGTAAACGCCAGTTTGGCGAAGTCATCCTTGGGGTTGACGTTTCCAATGTCGATGGCGGGAAGAGTGTGTTGATCGCCTCCTTGATAGGGAGTGATCGCGGTGATGATCCGTTGAATCGGCTTGGATAAGCGGTGAATGACAAACCAGGTCATGATGCTGAACATTAACAGAACGAAGCCAGAAAATCCTAAGAAACCGAACTCAAAGTCTTGTGAGATTTCTTCGACATATTCGTGAGGAAAAGCTGTTCTTAAGACGTAGGTGTGGCCGTGGAAATCGAATGACTTGGCGAAATAGGAGAATTCTTGGTTAAGGATTTGGGAATAATCTTCATGATAGCCAATCCCTTCTCTGAAGGCTTGCATCACTTCTGGGTGGTCGACGACGTAATTTTGACTGAATTTTGGTCCTAAAAGTCGTTTCGTGTGAGAGTCATAGAGAACTTTGTGCTCGTCGCTGATGATACTCGAGCGGAAGAACATGATGCATTTCTGATCTTTTAGCCGTCTGATGAGAGCTTCATCATTGGGGGCATCTTTGATATTTCGAATAATCTCCGACGCTCGATACTCCATTGCTTGAAAAATGATTCGATGCACCCAGTTGGTGACGACGGGCATCATGAAGACGAGGAAGAGCAAAAAGACAGAGAGATAGCTAAGAAAAATTTTTTGCCTGAAGCTAAACATAGCGTTCCTATTTAAAAATATTAAGAATTATATTAACAGAAACGTTGATTTATTTAAATAAATTTATTAATAAGTTTTCTTTGCAAAAACTGTCTCGTCAGGGAAATTTTCGGAAATTGTAACTATTCACGTCTCTCCATTTTAACGCAGAGGAGCAAAAGAGACGCAAAGTCGCAAAGGTTACAAACCCCACAACTTTTTTAACAAACACAGAGGCACAGAGAACACAGAGAGTAAACATTTGGGCTTCTCTCTGTGCCCTCTGTGTCTTTAAGATATGGGTAAAACTACTATGGGTACAAAAGCGCGAGAGGGAATGAGGAAAATAGTTTTTCTGTTATAAGTGTTTTTTTTTGTTTATAGATTTGTTGATATATGATTTACGATAATAGCTTTTTCATTATTTCATTGACGTATGAATTTGATACTGTTAGAATTTTTTCTATGATTTTTCGATAGATGAAAAGGAGAAAAACATGCTTGAAAGTACTAGATCACCGTTATCGTGGAGACCCCTTGAAAATAACCTTATTTCCTGCACTGATTTATCCGCTTCCTCTTCTGGATCAGCAGTCTATCGTTATGATGATGCGAATAGCTGTGCTCGACTAGCAAGAGAAGCTCAAGAGTGTTTTATGAGGATACGACGTGAAGAGCCAGCCCCTTCTAAGAAATTAGACTTCTGGTCGACGTGTATAGCAATCGATGTGGTCATTCTATTCGGTGTTGCTGGATTTCACAAGAGAATGCCTGCTTACCATCGTTTTTCTAGTTGTATGCTTATTGGAGTGCTCTTTTTCCTTGTCGTTTGCCTTCCAATGTTAGTTTCCGCTGGGAAAGAATTGGACAAAGTACGACAGATAGCGAATCCAATCTATGAACGAGCAAGAATTTTGATAGACTCCATTAAAGAGAGACTCGATGCGTTGGTCACCATTTTCCCAGAAAATATTGTTCAAGGAGGAGCCGTAAGAGACATGGAGATTACTGAAAAGTTAAAAGATAATCTAGATCAATGGATAGACACTCTTCGAATGGTTCATGGTTGGGATGACCTTGCACAACATTGGAACCCACCTGAACGAGCTTTTGTCGCTAATCATGCGAACAGTTGTCGTTATTTCGTCAACGAAACGTTTAATCGGTATCGATCGACAAGGCATTTAGTGGAAGTCATTAGCAAAATAGAAGAGTTCAGAGCCTCCATCATCAGGACATTATACCCCCAAACTGAACAAGAAAGGGATACTCCAGCTATGACCCGAGTTGCCAATGGATTATTGCGTCAGCTGTTAGGATTGATTTACAGGAATATGGGACAAGAAAGAGAAGAGATTCTGAGGGATTTAAAATCTCTTAACAGAGCTTATAGAGAGAGGCAAAAATCTCGCTAAAACTATCTTTCCTAAACCTTCAGGGATGAGGAGAGAACTTCATGTCCCTCTTCAGTGATGAGGATGGTGTCTTCAATCCTGACGCCCCCAATTCTCGGCAAATAGATGCCAGGTTCAATCGTGATCACCATGCCAGGCTGTAGAAGGAGCTCGCTATAGACCCCTTTTCGTCTGATAATGGGAGGTTCATGGATATTTAACCCTAATCCATGCCCTAGACTGTGTGTGAATGATTCTCCATATCCATGCGATTCAATCACCTTCCGGGCGGTGTCGTCAAGGTCTTTGATGGGAGTGCCCGGACGGCATAACTCGATTGCTTTCTGCTGGGCTTCTTCCACAATCGGGAAGATGTTGCGAATAGGTTCGGGGGGAGTGCCGAAGAAGACGACCCGGGACATATCTGAGTGGTAATGATCCAACACAACGCCGATGTCGATGAGAATGTGTGTGTCATGGGTGAGTGGGGCGCTTCCTGCATGATAATGGGGCATCGAGCTGTTGGGTCCGAACGCGATAATGGATTCGAAGGCGAGTTTTTTTGCTCCGAGTCTTCTCCAGAATAATTCGAGCTCAAAGGCGAGCTCCGACTCTAGTATGCCCTCTCGCAGAAGCGAGACCACATATTCATACCCTTGATAGCCGAGCCGAGCGGCCGCGCGCAAGCAGGCGATCTCTTCTTGATCTTTGATCATCCGCATTTCTTGGATGACCGGTTCGATCGGAATCATCTCTAAGGGATGATTTTTGCTTTTAAGCTCTTCGACAATCTGATTTAACGCAGTATATCCCAGATATGTGGTTTGGTTGATGTCGAATCCTAGCGAATGGATGTCGTTGGCAAGGAGCCATTCATTCATGGCGGTGTCAGATAGTTTACAGACTGGATAGAGTGTTTGCGATAGGCTTTTTTCGTGATATCGTCCGTCGACGATAAGCTGTGATGATGTTTGAGAGATCAGGAGCTTGCCGGCAGAGAGCTCCAACCCTGTGAGATAGAAGAGATCAGTCGAATGGTCGATCAGCAACGCTTCACAAGTAAGATGGGATAGTTTCTGTCTTAATCGTTTAAGTCGTTCTCGATAATCCATGGTTCACCTCTCGGTATCACATTACTATTCGATAGAGAAATCGGTCAAGAAATTTTATGTTATCTAAATACTTGTTGAATAATAATGTCTTTTTTTAGATAATCATTTACATTCTTTAAAATATGGTAAAAATATGTTAGTTTCTTCTGCTAGATCACCATTGTCTTTAGGGCCCTGCGAAAATAACGAGATTATTTCCTCTAGTTCGTCTCACACTTCAACGTCTGGATCGAGAGCTTACCGTTATCCTGAAGCCAATCGATGTGGTCAAGCCGTAATGGATACAGAAAATTGCTTAAGGCGAATAAATCGTGAAAAGCCTGATGTTTATCATAAAATCAATTCCTGGACGATTTATCCATTAATCATCGGCGTAAGCGTTGGCGTTGCGGCTGCTTTGAGTCGAACCTCTGCTTACCGACGTCTACTGATTCCTTTTGCCGTTATCGGGTTGATCTTCTTCGTTGTGGTTTGCTTGCCAAAATTATTTGGAGCTTTGAAGGAATTAAACCGTTTAAAAGAGGCCGAAAATCAAATTTATCGCCAAGTAGAAACCTTGATCATCGATATTTCTACCAGAATAAATGCTGTAGAATCGATTTTTCCAGGGACAAACAAGGATTCCCCAATCAGGTTCGAGATCAATCAAGAATTGAAAGATAAACTAGACTTATTCATCGAAAGTCTGCGACTGGTTCATGGTTGGGATAACTTCAGGAGCTATTGGCAAGAATTTGCACCTCAAGCACCCCTTGATTCGGCTGAAGAGGGGAATCTCCTTCATCTTAACAGAAATATTGAAGTGATCACCCGCCGTTTACCAGGGATTATTCAAAACATCGAAGAGAGAAGCCGAGACCTTGAAGAGGGACTGGATCCAAATTATGTTTCATCCGATCGTGCTAGCATTAGAACGTCAATCTTTTTGCTGCAAATGAATGCTCTGGTCGCATCGATTCGTGCTCTAAGGGTAGAAATGGAGAGAATTCCGAGGGGAGTTATTAGAAGCAACACTTCACAATTTTTAACGCCAATCGATATCCGGCCTAATGCCTGACTTATCTAAGCTGCGTTGCCGGTTTTTTTATGTTGTTTAAATATTTATTGTAGAAAAAAGTTTTAATCTATACAATAATGATAATTAAAAAACAAAACAAGGTTAAATTATGTTAGTTTCTTCTTCAACTAGATTGCCGCTGTCTTTAGGGCCCTGCCAAAATAACGAGATTACTTCTTCAAGTTCGTCTTCCTCTTCGTCTTCTGGATCAAGAGTATACCGTTATCCTGATGCCAATCAATGTTCTGAAATCGCATGTGGTGCAGAACGGCTCTTCAGAGAGATGCCAGGTGTAACAGCTGCTGCAAAAAAGAAAACCCAATCTTGGATGATCTATTCAATTTTATTCAACGCGGTGGGCGTTGGCGTTGCGGCTTTGTTGAGTCGAACTCCTGCTTATCGACGTCTACTGATTCCTATCACGGTTATCGGAGCGATCTTTTTCTTAGTCGTTTGCTTACGAAAATTATTTAGAGCCATGAAGGAAGAAAATCGGTTAAAAGAGATTGAAAATCGAGCTTATAGCCAATTAGAAACATTCATTAACGATATTTTTACTAGAATTAATGCTGTAAACACGATTTTTCCAGATGGTGCAATTCAGAACGGGCAGCTCACAGAAAACTTCGAGATTAATCAAGGATTGGAAAATAATCTAGAAGAATGGGTGAACACTCTTCGGCTGGTTCATGGTTGGGAAGTACTCAGCGATAGAGTAACTCGTTCACGGCTGTTTGACATGATTGAGGGGAATCGCCCCCAAGTTGTCCAATCGGTTAACGTGTTGACAACTCATTTACCTGACATCATTCAATCGATCGAAGATTGCAGGACTGCAGTTGCGGTTATAACGAATCCCGATTCTATCTGGCCTGGAAACACCTTGGACGTACAGACAAGAAGGGTTCAAGGGGAATTGTCTCGTCTGGTTTCATTGATTGGTCTTCAAAATGACGCAAGAGCGACGATTCCAAATAGAGGATAACTTAACTTACTCTCATCCTTCCTATCTTTCCCATCCTGTCTTTTTTACAGGATGGGGAGGATAGTGATGATAGGGAGATAAGCTTTTCTTTTATCTGGCTTTTTTAAGGTTGGCCCGAACTTTTCAATCATCTTGTATGTCCTGCTGCTTGTGATCCTGTATATCTCATACGCATCAGGCAACTTGTGGTGTCTCCAAGTAGCTTTCTCGACTTATGCAAAGCTTCTCTGCAACTCTACTTACAATCAAGTGTTTATGAGATGAAAAAGCGAAGTCTGATAAATATGGCCTGCAGGTCCTGTTTTTTTGCTTTACAGCGTGCTTACTTTTTTGTATACTAATAAGTAGACAAATAGGAGGTGGTTATGGCACTCACAGCAAGAATTTCATCAACTAGTGATGCAATCATCCATGAATTAGTGAATAAAACGGGTAAATCTAAAATTGTCATCATTGAAGAAGCTCTTGAAGTTTACCGTTTTCAAGAACGTATGCGTCTATTTAACGAATCATATGAAAAACTTCGATCTGATGAAGATGCATGGGTTTGTGAATTGGCGGATCGAGAGGAATTAGAAGGGACTTTAATGGATGGTTTTGAAGATGAATAATTTAAAACCACGGCAGGGAGAAATTTGGTTATTTGACCCAGATCCCGTCAAAGGAAATGAGATTGGAAAAAAAATTAGACCAGGTCTCATCCTATCCCATAATTTGATGAATGCTGGACCATCAGGGTTGGTTTTTATTGTTCCACTGACAAGCATTAATAAAGGAATAACATCCCACGTTAAAATCGAACCACCAATAGGGGGGATTACTCTGACAAGTTTTGCTTTATGTGAGCAATTAAGGTCAATAAGTCGAGAACGCTTGATCAAAAAATTAGGCCAAATAAACTCACCCGCAATCTTGAAAGAAATCAGATCTTGGGTTTTAGACTTCACGAGATTAGAATTCGATCAAAATGCCTGAATTATCTCGCTTCTTACATAATTTAAAACCATTTCGACACCTCTTCAGGAGCAAAATAAACAGAAATCTTCTTTCCCAAGGGACATTGTGCTGGCTGGTCGCATGCCAGCAGCTGCTTAAGCAGTCCCTCAGCTTCATCAATGGATAGCCTTTTTGCTGATGGAATCGAATGGCGGCATGCTGCTAGAGCAAGCTGTTCTTCCTTTTTGATTTGCAGGCGACGGGAAGAGTCCATGTCAACAAGGTCTTGCACCATCAAAGCGAGCATCTGCTGAATATCTGTAGTCTTCATAAAGGCAGGGATGGCATCGACCATGAAGGTATTGGTCCCAAACTCCCGCAGGCTGAAGCCCATCGCATTGAGCACCTCCAGCTGTTCGACAATCAGACGGGACTCCAACGAAGAGAATTGCAGCGTCAGCGGGATGAGCAGGGAGTGGACGTTGACCTGATCTGTTCTTTTGATTAATTTTTCGTAGTGGATCCGGCTAAAGGCAGCTCGCTGGTCAATGAGAGCTAATCCCCCTTCTTTTTTATCGCAGTCTGAGCCGAAGAGCTTCCGGGCTAAGCCAAAAGGCTCGACAAGACAATATCCAACCAGTGTAGACACCACTTGGATCCGTTCATTGGAAAAAGGAAGGGCATTTTCCATCGTAGGCAGCTGCTGCCGATGGTTTCTAAGGAAAGGCGACAATGGTGGGGTCAGCTCCTGATCGCGTGGCCTCTCTTGGGGGTGTTGCAGCACTTTTGTCTCGAAAGGAAGAGTTCGATCAGCGACATCATCAAGGTTCCATTTTGTCTCCCATCTCTGAATTTCCTTTTCTTGTTCAATAGCCGAGATGTCCCCCCCAACAGCGTCGGAGCGATTGTTTGTGCGAAATTCCCAATCTCCTTCATCTTCCTTTTTGGCTGGCGACAGCAGAGCAGCATATGGTCCCCAATACGGAGGTACAGTCTCCCCATCTTGACAAGGACGCGTGAATGGGTTATGTTGATTTTCTGGACGCTTCCCCTGTTCTTGCAGGAATGTCGACTGGATCGCCCTGATGATGATCTCTTTAAGCTGAGATTCTTGCCGCAGCCGCACCTCTTTTTTTTGTGGATGGACGTTGACATCGACTAAAGATCCCGGGAGGGAGAGGTGCAGAATGAAGAAGGGAAAGCGCTGAGCGGGGAGCATGGTTCCATACCCCTCTTTAACTGCTGTTGAGACGAGTGGGGAGAAGACAGCGCGATGGTTGATGAAGAGATACTGTCCGGTGCGGTTAGGTTTATGGACTGATGGAGGGGCGATGAAGCCGTGGATCCCAAAAGGAGGCTGCTCAAAAGACACAGGGAGGAGCGGACCGCTCACCACCTTGCCTAGAACCTCTTCGATCCGCTTTCGCAGCCGATCAGAAAAAGAATTATCGTCTAGAGGGGGTAAAGTCTTGAGCAGTGTCTTCTGGTCGCTGATTAATTCAAATTGGACATTGGGATAGCCCAAAGCGATCAACGAGAGTATTTTCTGAATTTCATGGATGTCATAAGCAGGAGATTTTTGGAATTTCCGTCTCACAGGGACATTGAAGAACAACGATTTCACTTCGATGGTGGTTCCAGTTGAGCGGGCAGCTCCTGCACATGAGACGATGCGTCCCCCATCGACGCAGACGAGGGTTCCTGTTACCTCGGCACCATCGTCTGTACGCGGGCAGGTCAGCAGTGTGAATTTTGAGATGCTGGCGATAGAAGGGATCGCTTCGCCGCGGAATCCCATCGTCGTGACTTCTTGGATGTCGTCGACTTCTTTGATTTTTGATGTCGCATGCCTTTCGAGGGAGAGAAGGGCGTCATCGTGGGACATCCCGCAGCCGTCGTCGGTGATTCGAATCAGCTGCCTTCCGCCGTTTTGGATTTCAACGCAGATTGTCGTCGAGCCGGCGTCGATGGAATTCTCAACTAATTCTTTGATCACCGAAGCAGGGTTTTCGATGACTTCCCCAGCAGCGATCTTATTGATCGTATGTTCAGTCAACACTCTAATTTTAGATTGGACACCCATGGACAGACTCCAAATTCATTTTCGCAACTATCATAATGAATTTGCCTTTTATCGTCCCTTTAGAAAAACAAGATAAGCAAGATCGCAAGCAGGATAGGCATAAACAGGATAGGCAGGATCGCAAGCGGCAGGATAGGCAAGATAATAGGAAAAATTAGACAAAAATCTCATAAAAAATATAAGTAAAAACTATCCCATCTTTCGCATGATCAATTATCTTTTCTATCCTTCCCATCCTTTAAAATTTGACAGGATGGGGAGGATAGGGAGAATGGAAAAGAACACTGTGTCTCAGTTTGATCACTGAAAGCTATTCGCTATCTTGCCTATCCTGCCGCTTGCGATCCTGCCTATCTTGTTTATTTGTTTATCTTGTCTATCCTGTTTATTTGCCATCTTGTTTGCGATCTACTCATCCTGCTCATCTTGATGCAGGTCTCTCTGTTTTTATTATCTTAAGTTCTGTATAATGGTGAGGTAAATCATTATATCCTTATTTTATGACTGACGCCTATCATATCGCCAAACTCATTGTATTAAAACTCCATCGAGCAGGGTTCATTGCCTACTTTGCTGGCGGATGGGTGCGGGACTATGTGATGGACCACCCCTCCGAAGACATCGACATCGCCACCGATGCGACCCCTGCACAGATCATGGATCTCTTTCCTCACACCGTCCTCGTCGGCTTAGCTTTTGGGGTTGTCATCGTCGTCTCTGATGGACATCAATTTGAAGTGGCAACCTTCCGCAAGGATCTCCACTATGCCGACGGAAGGCACCCTGAAGGGATTGAGATGTCTACTCCGCGTGAAGATGCCTTAAGGCGTGATTTCACCATCAACGGCATGTTCTATGATCCCATTGAAGAACTGATTCATGACTTCGTTCATGGACAAGACGATATTCGCCAAGGGATCATCCGAACCATTGGAGATCCATACGAACGTTTTTTTGAAGACCGCCTGCGGATGTTGCGGGCCTTCCGGTTTTCCTCCCGCTTCAACTTTTCCATCGATGGAGAAACGCAGGAAGCTATCAGGCAGACAGCAGTGAAATTATTCCCTGCTGTAGCGATGGAGCGTGTCTGGCAAGAATTCAATAAAATGGCCTCATACCCTGGCTTTGACCATGCCCTCGTGCAGATGCACCAACTGGGACTGCTGAGCGTCATCTTCCCAGAGCTTGAATCGGTACACATCAAAGATCTTCGTCAATGGGTGAAATCTTTTGTCCACTTCCCTCGTGAGAGCCCGACAATCGCCTATCTGATGGAACTTTTTCTGAGTCAAACGGTAGAAAATAAAATTGAAATCGCCAAACGGATCAAAGGGACGAATAGGGAATATAAATGGATTGAGTTTATGGGAACACTCGAACATGCTGTTGCCAGGGATGCAGCAGCAGCAGTCGCCGACCCCTATGAGTGGTCTCGATTATACTCCCATCTCGACTGTGAATGCTGTTTGCAGATCATCGCCGCACGGATGTCAAACGAGGATCGGATCCGCTTCCTCCAGATCCACCAGGAACGTGCTGATCGGCTGCGCCCACATATTTTGCGTTTGAAAGAGAACACTCCTCTCATCAATGCTACCTTTCTCAAGAATCAGGGAATCAATCCGGGCATCAAGATGGGCCGCCTGATCAGAGAAGGAGAACGACTTGCTATCCAAGAAGATCTCCATGAACCTCACGCGATCTTCGATCGTTTGCAAACCCTTCCTGTGTGGAATGAATGATGACCCGATCTCTTACTAGTTTGCAAAATCCTATCGTGAAACATCTCGTCCGCCTGCGAAAAGAAAGCAGCTATCGGGAGGAGCACGAGACGCTTGTCATGGAAGGGTTGAAGCCGATTCAGGAGGTGTCTTCCCATATCATCAACCTCTTCTATACTGATGCCTACGCCTCTTTAGTCAAAGATCTCCAAGGAGAGCATTGGGAAGTCACCGATCCAATTTTGCAGAAGATCTCTGGGATGACGCAGCCTGAAGGCGTTGTCGCTGAAGTGAAGAGGCCTCCTTTCTTGCCATTGAACAACGAACATTATGTCTTAGCTCTCGACGGCATCAATGATCCAGGCAACTTAGGAACACTCTTGCGGACTGCTCTTGCCCTGGGTTGGGAGGCTGCTTTCTTCCTTCCAGGATGCTGCGATCCTTTCAATGAAAAAGCTTTACGAGCTGCCAGGGGCGCTCAATTCAAACTGAAGATGTCTGAAGGAACCGTTGAAGAGCTCTCTCAATGGACTAAGGAGCATCAAGTCGACGCCCTTGCTGCTGACATCTCAGGCAAGCCTTTTGACAACATTCCTAATCAACCAAAAAGGCTATTAATTCTGGGAAATGAGGCGCATGGGATCGGCACAGAAGTCAAAAAATTCTCCTCTCCGATCACGATTCCAATGGCGGGAAATATGGAATCGCTTAATGTTGCGATAGCGGGAGGAATCCTCCTCTATTCACTGAAACCTCATGGTGGAAATCTTTTATGAAGAAGCATGATAAACCATCCGAAAATACTCCTAGAAGATGGATCGGCTGTCCCATCGAAGAAGAGTATCTCACGGAAAATCGAAAAGAAGGAAAAGTCGAGAGGCGGCAAGCCAAAGACAAAGACCGTTCAAAATATAAGAAAACCGACCAAAAAAAATACCAACGTAGTTTAAAAGAAGACCTCGCCGCTAAATTAGGGAAGCAGGATTGGTTAGAGGGGCGTGTTTTATCGATCGTGCCGCAAGGCATCCTGGTTGACTGGCAAGGGGAAATTGTCAGTTGTGTGCTGAAAGGGCTCCTAAAGAAGGAAAAAACCCACGCAAAAAATCTTGTTGCCGTCGGCGACTTCGTCCGGTTTGAAATGACCAACAAGAATGAGGGGATCATCGGCCAGGTGAAGCCTCGCCGCACGATCTTATCCCGTGCTGATAACCTCTCCCGCCGCAAAGAGCAGCTGATTGCAGTGAATATCGATCAAGTCATCATCACCGTCTCTGTTGTCAACCCGCCGATCAAATTTCCCATTATCGACCGCTATATCATCGCCTCCTACAAAGGAGGGATGGAACCATTGATTGTGATTAATAAAATTGACCTTTTAGAAGATGGCGACGGCAAAGCCGATCCTGTTGTGATTGAACAGGAGAGAATTATCTTCGAAGAGGCGATGAAAGCCTATCCAGCTGCCAACGTCCCCATCATCGCTGTCAGCACAAAGACCGGCGTGGGGATTGAAGACCTGAAAAATGCCATGAGAGATAAAGCCTCTGTGTTTTCAGGTCCATCTGGAGTGGGAAAATCTTCTTTGATTAACTCAATCACGGGTTTGGATATCCGTGTTGGCGAAGTCGTTGGAAAGACCAAGAAAGGGGCTCATACCACGACGACGACAAATCTTATCCCTTTAGATTTTGGCGGATGGTGCATCGATACCCCAGGGATCAAGAGTTTTGGTGTGTGGGATTTAAGCCGTGAAGAAATTGAAGGCTACTTCGTTGAAATACAGGAATGCGGAAGGCAGTGTAAATTTTCTGATTGCACCCATACACATGAAGAGCAGTGTGCAGTTCAACAGGCGCTAGAAAATGAGGAGTTATCTCCTCTAAGGTATGAATCTTACAACGCCCTGCTTGAAAGTGTTGGAAAAGAACATATGCGGCGGTAATAGAAGAACAGGATAAGCAGGATAAACAAAAAAACAGGATAGGCAGGATCGCTTCGCGGCAGGATAAACAGGATAAGAAAAGAAAGATAGGACGGGAAAAACAAATTTAGAATAAAAAATTAATATATTTAAACCTATCCTATTTTTTCATCACTATCTTCCCTATCCTGCCTATCCTGCCGCGAAGCGATCCTGCCTATCCTGTTTTTTTGTTTATCCTGCCCATCCTGTTTTTTTTGTAGGATGTCCTTGTATGGTTGAGGAAGATTTGTTGTTAGTATATACTGCACTTAACAAGAGATTCCATCATGAAAAGCATCATTTCAGAACTATCAAATCGTTTTCATAGAGCCATTAAGACAGCCTTTCCAGAGCTGGATGACCTATCGGCAGCTGTTGAATTGACGCAGAGTACCCAGGATAAATTCGGCCATTATCAATGCAATACCCCGATGAAGCTCTCCAAACCTCTTAAGCTTCCCCCTCGTCAAATTGCTGAAAAAATTGTCCATGCATTAAATCATTCTACAGGGTTTATCTCAGCTCTCGAAATCGCAGGGCCGGGATTTATCAATATCACGATAGATCAAACCTTCCTCAGCGAGTCTGTCGATATCCTTCTAAGAGATATCCACTTAGGAGTCGAGCAGCTCAAAGAACCTCTCCGCATCATTGTCGATTTCTCCTCACCCAATGTCGCCAAAGAGATGCATGTCGGCCATCTTCGCTCGACTATTATTGGCGATTGCTTAGCGCGCGTTTTCGAGTTTCTGGGCTATGATGTCATACGCCATAACCATATTGGCGACTGGGGGACTGCCTTCGGCATGCTCATCGCTTATATGAAGGCAGAAGTTCCGCAGGTGATACTAGAAAATCAAAACACCGATTTATCTCATTTAGTTCAATGGTATCGGGAGTCGAAAAAGAAATTTGATGAAGACGCCGACTTCAAAAAAGTCGCACAACTTGAAGTTGTCGCTCTGCAGCAAGGCCAGCAGCAGTCGCGGATAGCTTGGGAGAAAATTTGCGACATCTCCCGCAAAGCGTATCAAGAGATCTATGATCTTCTCGATGTTCGGCTCATCGAAAGGGGGGAGTCTTACTATCATCCCTTTCTCGCTGAGACTGTAGCAGATTTAGAGAGGAAGGGGTTAGTCCAGCTATCAGAAGGGGCTAAATGCATTTTTCTTGAAGGCTTCCAAAACCGGGAAGGCGCCCCGTTGCCGCTGATGGTTCAGAAATCTGACGGAGCCTACAACTATGACACGACTGATATGGCGGCAATCAATCACCGGATCTCGCAAGAGAAAGCCGACCGTTTAATTTATGTGACCGATGCAGGACAGAGCACCCATTTTCAGATGATCTTCAAAGCTGCTGAATTGGCTGGATACCTCGATCCTGCTAAAATCCGTGTTGACCACGTTGCTTTTGGCCTTGTCCTCGGTGCTGACGGAAAGAAATTCCGCACCCGTTCAGGTGAGACGGAGAAATTAATCGATCTGATTCAAACAGCCATTGATCGGGCAGATCAAATTCTGAAAGAAAGAAATCCTGAGATGGGTGAAGAGGAGAGGCATTACCTGGCAAAGGCCATCGGCATTGGCGCCATCAAATATGCTGATTTATCGAACCACAGAGTAAGTGATTATACGTTCAGCTATGATCGGATGTTGAAATTTGAGGGGAATACAGCAGCGTTTTTATTATACGCCTACGTTAGAATTGCAGGCATTAAACGAAAAGTGAATCAAGATCTTCTGCAAGTGATGAGGGAGTCAAAAATCAAGCTTGAACACCCAGCGGAAATAGATCTTGGCCTGCACCTCCTTCGTTTTCAAGAAGCTTTAGAAGCTGTTGCCAACGACCTCCTCCCTCATAGGTTGACAGATTACCTTTATACCCTCGCTGAGAAATTCAATGCCTTTTTTCGCGATTGCAGGGTTGAAGGAAGTCCGCAACAAAATGAACGGCTCCTCCTCTGCGAGGCCTCAGCCAGGGTGATGAAGAAGGGGTTGAACCTCCTTGGACTTCATACCGTCGAAAAGATGTAATCATTTTATTATCGATGTTTGAGGACGAGGCGATAGATGGAAAAATCACCATGTGTCAATGCATCGTAAGGGGTAGTTATGTCTACCTCGCCGGCGGGAGTTAATCCCACCGATTCTGCAGTAGCGATTAAGTCTTCAAGACTGATTGTCGGGTGATTGATCGTGATCACCACCAAGCCATCAGGGGCAAGAACACGGACAAATTCTGATAAAGCCTTGCCTTGATCTGTTGGAGATAAATGAAAGAGCGCTGAGAGGCAGAAAATGCGGTCGAACAGAGGCAGGTCGTCCGGTAATTGTGTGATTGAGGCGCGAAAGAGTCTCACTTGATCGATCAACCGGGGGGTACTGGAAATGATGTGGTGTGCTGTTTCCCCTAATTCGTTTAATGTTCTTTGTACAATAATGGAACGAGATCCGAGATGGAAGTGGATGTCGCACGCCCAAGTTTCTTTGCAGGTTTCTCCCAAGTACCATTTAAAGGGTTGGGTGACGCCGCAGGCAGCATCTAATACGGTGAGATCTTCGCCTGCGAACTGCGATGCCCAAGCATATTCATGTCCACGACTCCACCAGCTTTCTTTGATGGGGATGCCTACGAGAGAATCGATTTTAGGATCTGACTCACGGATGATTTGACTGTCACGATAGTCTGATGGGCTCTTTTCAGCAGTGGAAGCACCGTTGCCCCAGAAGAGGAAAGCCAATGGAGTGATTAATGAGAGTATGAATTGGGTGATCACGGGACATCTCCCAGATTGTTTGATGGATCTTTTGGATTTTGTTATATCATATTGAAGATTTTATTTGACAGGCAAAAGTGATGGTATTTCAGACCAGACGCATGATGATAGAAACACAGAGGCACAGAGAACACGGAGACGCATATCAGACTTGCCCATAATGTCTACTTTTGCGTTAAAAAAGGGAGACGTTATTGGCACGAAAGATTTTAGTCTGCTCTCCGTGTCCTCTGTGCCTCTGTGTTTCTATTATTCAGTATTGTACTAGCGATGTCTTGCTTTTTTCTCCAGCCTGCTCGTGTACATATTTTGGAACGGCGTAACCGGGTAGGCGATGGGAGACTTCGTCGATCAAGATGCGGCCTGCCTCAATCGGGACGTCGAAATGTGCGCTGCCATTGACTTTGTCGAGTTGGTGCAGGTAATAGGGGATCACGCCTCTGTCAGCAAGCGCTTCACACAACGTTGTCAGAACGCCGCTGTCGTCATTGACTCCTTTCAAGAGCACAGCCTGATTCATGACGATGCAGCCCAAACGCTGTAATTTGCGTAAAGCGTCGAAGATATCTTCATCTAATTCATTGATGTGGTTGCAGTGGATGATGATATAAATCTGCTGAGGGAGCTCCCCTAATAAATCGAGAAGCGAAGAGTCAATCCGTTCTGGAATCCCGATGGGAAAGCGGGTATGAAAGCGGATGCGTCGAATATGAGGCAATTTGGATAGTGGGATCAAAAAAGCTGCAAGTGTTTCATCTGAAAGCGACAACGGGTCGCCGCCGCTTAGGATCACTTCGTGGATTGATGCATCTTGACTAATCCAAGAGAGTTCCTTTTCAAAGGACTTGGAGAGATCATAAGGGTAGTGTTGTCTAAAACAATACCTGCAATGCATGGCACAGGCACTTGTACAGGCTAGCAACACGCGCCCTTCATATTTTTGCAGCAGCTTCCCTTCCTGATTGAATTGGAGATCGCAAACGGGATCTTGAACAAATCCTGGATAGGATTCCCGTTCTTCCATAAGAGGGATGAATTGTTTTACTAAGGGGTCGTTGAGGGTCCGTTTCTCCATCTTCTGAGCGAGGCGCCAAGGCACCTGCACAGCAAATCTAGGACGATAATCAAGTTTCTTGCGCTGGGTATCGCTGAGCTCTAGAAAATCTGCCAGGGCTTCTACACGATGAAAATTTGTTCGAAGCACTGTGCGCCATAAAGGCGTTGGAAGAACTTCTAAAGAAGAGCATGTCAATCTACTCATCGATATCCCAGCTTTTCATCAGCACTTTCATGTCTTCGCGTAAGAGTCGAGGCTGTTTAGGATCAGACGCCATTGCTTTGAAGGCTTCCCTTTTAGTGTTATCTTTCAGTCCGACAGAGGCTAACACGAGATAGGTTGGAAGACAAGGGTCTGCCTGTATGTCAGGTTGCTGAAGCAGATCGAAACAGTATTCAGCCACTGATTCATCGTCCTTAAATGCAATGAGTGCAATGGCGGCTTTTTCATTATCTTGGGTGAGCGGCCGGGCTGCAAGAACGCGCAAGAGGAAGTCGCGTGCATGTTCTCCGATCGCATGCAACGCTTTGATGACCTGCTCATCAGAGAAGAAATCGCCTTCTCCAAGAGTTTCGAAGAGGGAGATGATAGCCCGCTTATCCCCGATTTTTTCCAGGCAGATCACAGCTAATTGGGGGGTTAACCCATACCCTGGAAAGAGGGGGTCGTGAAATTTTTCACTTTTAAGCAATTCGATGAGCGAGGGGACGATGCCTGCTTTTTCTTTAACGATCGCCTCGATTTCAGCTTCAGCTGCTTCATCTTCAGTAAGGATTAAATCTGCGATGAGCTGAGGGTAGATTGATTTGGATTGTTTAATCTCATAAATATCTTTCAAGGCTTTGTAAGCATGTCGAGCTTCTGCAACTTGAATCGCATCGTTGCCTTGCAGGAATAGTCCAGCCAAGTTTAATTTCATTTTATCTTCTATTTCGGCCAACTCTTCAATGCGGGAAAGATTAAATTCAGGTTGAATGCCTCTTCCCTCTTTCCTGTAGTAATCGAGCATAATTGAAAATAAACCGCCGAAATGAACGTCGCGATGTTTAAGGATTTCTTGGTCGACCGAGTCAATAAGTGGAAATTCTTCGGGATGTAACGATTCTTTAGTCATGAATACTCTCTCCATAGACGGCATCAGCGTGATAGCTAGAACGGACAAAAGGGCCGCAGTACATAAAGGCAAACCCTAAATCGTAGCCATAGCGCTCATATGTTTTAAATTGTTCTGGGGGAATGAAAGCTTTTACTAATAGCTTTTTGTGATCTGATTGCAAGTATTGACCAATCGTGACGATTTCACAGCCTGCGTCCTTGAGGTCCCGCAATGTCTCATAGACCTGTTCTTCTGTCTCGCCGAGTCCGACCATCAGTCCTGATTTGATTTTTGTTTTTGGGGTCAGACGATGAGAATTCACATAGGAGAGAAGCTCTAATGTGCGGTCATAAGTGGCTTTATGGCGAACCCGAGGGGTGAGCGCTCGCACAGTCTCAATGTTATGGTTGAAGATTTCTGGTTGAGCCTCTAGGACAGTCTGCCAGGCAGCATGGGAGCCTTGGAAGTCTGATGTGAGAACTTCGACGTTAACGCCGGGGTTAATCCGTCTGATTTCAGCGATGACTTTGACAAGATGGCTGCTTCCACCATCATCTAAATCGTCTCTCGCCACCATTGTGATGACAACATGCTGCAATCCCAACGCTTTAACCGATTCGGCAGCCCTCTGAGGCTCATCTTCATCTAAGGGCCGGGGACTTTTTGAGAAATCAATCGAACAAAATCCGCAGTTGCGGGTGCATTCCTTCCCCATAATGAGAAATGTTGCGGTTTTTCGCGCCCAACATTCCAATTGGTTTGGACAGTTAGCCTCTTCACAAACGGTGTGAAGGCGATGTTCCGCTACGATGCCTTCGGTTTTCTTGAGTCCAGTGCCTTTTGGAAGGCGCCTGTGCAGCCAGGAAGGGAAGCGTCCTAAGGCAACGGGCCGCTCATCGTTGCCAATGTTATCGTCATGATTGGGAAGAACGGGTAATCGTTTCATGCGAGTCTCATTCATCCTTTATGCTGCGATCTGCGAGGGGGTAGGCTCAAAGAAAATCCTTCCACAGTGAAAGCCGCTTCAAGCCATGCCTCTGATAAGGTAGGGTGTGCGTGGATGGTTTCTGAGATGCACTCTATCGTCAACTCATTAGTGATAGCTAAAGCCATCTCTGCGATGAGCGTTGCAGCTTCAAATCCCACAGCTTGGGCCCCTAGAATTTCCCCTGTCGGCTCGTTCACGACAACTTGAGCAAACCCTTCTGCCTGGAGAGTGGCCTGCGATTTTCCAAGCGCTTGAAAGGGAAAGGCGCCTAATTTGACTTGATAGCCTTTGCTCTTGGCCTGTTCTAGAGAGAGTCCAACCGATCCAATTTCAGGGTGGGTGAAGATGACCGATGGGATGGCTTTGTATGACATCTGAGCGTCTTTGCCGCAGGCGTTATCTGCAGCGACGAGTCCTTGATGAGAGGCGACATGGGCTAGCCACCACTTTGAGGCAATATCGCCGACAGCATAAATCCCTTTGACGTTTGTTTCCATCCTCTCATCGACGCTGATCATCCCGTTTTCTTGTACTATGACTCCGGTTTTCTCTAATCCGATCTTCTCTGTGTTTAACGCACGTCCCACTGCCACTAAGCAGCAGTCTGCTTCAAAAGTCCGCCCCCCTTCAACAGCAACAGAAACTCCCTTTTCTGCTGAAGAGACGTTCAACACTTTTACATTGGTTTCAACGGCAATTCCCGTTTTGCGGAAAGCTTGTTCAAGCGCCTGCGATATCTCTTGAGCTTCGGTGGAGATGATTCGTGGCAGCAGCTCAAGGATCGTGACTTTTGAACCTAAACGGGCGAAAAGTGAGGCAAATTCACAGCCGATGACGCCCCCTCCAATGATGATGATCTTCTTTGGCAGAGTCTTCATCTCAAGTAGGGAGGTAGAGTCGTGGATTTTTTTATAGTCAAAGGGAAAGGCAGCGATGTTGCGTGGTTCGGATCCCGTGGCAATGATGATCTGATCCGCTGTGATTAGGGCAGACTGTTCCCCCAGCACTTTTATCTGATTGGGGGAGGTGAATTTCCCAAATCCCCGATAGACCGTGATTTTATTTGCAGCGATCAACCCTTCCAGGCCGGTTCTCATTTTTTCAACGACCCGGTCTTTGTGGATTGCTAACCGGTTGTAATCGAAGGTGAAGTTGGCGATGTCCACTCCGAATTCTTTGGCGGCTCCGAGTCTGTCGACAAAATCTGCACCAGCAATCAACGCTTTGGAAGGGATGCAGCCTCGGTTTAAACAGGTGCCCCCGAGCTCTTTGGCTTCAACTAAAGCGACGGAACGGCCATGCTGGGCAGCTCGGATAGCTGCTGGGTAGCCTCCTGGTCCGCCCCCTAAGACGATCAGATCAAATTTCTTCTCCTCCACTTTCCTCTCCTTATCTCTCGCATTTCTACTGACGTTCTGAATTTCTTATATGATGCCAGTTCATCAGTTTGTATACAAGTTGTGACGAAATAAAATTCATCAGACAAGAACAAGGGACTTACAAGGGTATCCTACTATCCTTCCCATCCCATACGCATCAAGCTAACTTGCGGTGTCTTCAAATAGCTTTCATGTGAAAAAATTCCAATCACCTGAATGTAAATAATTTAACGCAGAGACGGAGAGTCGCGGAGACGCAGAGGGACTGGTAATTGCATGAATCAACTGTTACCGATTGCCCTCCATCCTCCCTATCTTTCCTATCTTGTAAAAATTGACAGGATGGGAAAGATAGGGAGGATGGGGAGGTAATCGGGGAAGGCCGTGAAAAATCAATTTCGGGCAATGAATCCGAATCAAAATGACTGCTAATTCAGTATGTCATTTTCTCAAAATGCACAAATGTGCTATAATGGCAATTGTATAAGAGGTGCATTATGTTAAAGAAAAAATCTGCGTTGAAAAAAATTAAAGCAAATGTTGGTGTTCGTAAGGTGAACAGGTTAGGTCATGATAAAACAAAAAATCCTGTTGAAGAAAAGTTGTCATCCAGCGAAAAAATTAGGATTGTTATTTCATGTACTGAAGACGAAAAAATGTATGTCAAAATGTTAGCTGCTAAGGAGAGAATGACAATTAGCGATTATCTTTTGTCATTTGCTCGTCAGAGAATGCCCAAATCAAGGTGTAATCTGCCTGGATGTGGTGGGATTCACAAACCCAATAAACTCACAGAAAAAGTTCTCAAAGAAAGTGCAAGAGGTGAAAACCTAGAGCATCATGATTCGGTAGAGGATTTTTGGGAGTCTATGGGAATCGATCCGAATGCTTAAGATTGATAATACAACACAGTTTAAAAGAGACCTTAAGAGGTATAGACATGATTCATCCGTTTTAAAGGAACTTGATTCTGTGATCAAACGTTTGACGAAACTGGAACCATTGGATGTCCATCATAGAGACCATCCATTGATAGGAAGTTGGGGCAGTTGTCGCGAATGTCATATTAAGCCGGATGTTCTTCTTATCTATCGCGTCCAAAAAATGGAGGGGTTCTTAATCTTGGAAAGATTAGGTTCTCACTCAGAGTTATTCAGCTAAGACCCTTCGTGCTCCCTATCGTCAATTGAAACACAGAGAACACAGAGAGCCAGCATGGATCTCTCTCTCCGTGCCCTCTGTGCCTCTGTGTTTCAATTCTAGCATGGGCAGGGTACGGGCATGAAAGTGTGTTACTCAGGAGAGCGGAAGTCGTCAAATTGAAATTCCATATTGACGGACTGAATGCTTATCCTTATGATGCCACTTCATCAATTTGCGATCTTTAGCATTATATTTATAGCATTCAGCACATGTGGACTTATACTTTACGCCGGCTTCTTCTCCTCCCTTTTACCCTCTTTTGCATCATCCTTGTCAATTTCATCATTATCAATCTTGCACCTGGGGATCCCGTCTCTGTGGCAGAGATTTCTCCTGAGGGGGCCTCGCGCCGCGCCGATCAATCCGGTGCGTCTTCAAGCGACCAACGTTACCTGCAATTTCGGGAATTTTATGGTCTGACATTACCGATTCTCTTTAACACCTGGCCTTGGCTGAAGTTAGACTATGTCAAAGGAGCGCTTTGGCAGCTTCAGCATAGGCAGATCTCCCCTGATGACAAGCGGGAAATGCCAGGAAAAGACTATAACAACCTCCGCATAAAATTTGGCGATCAGTCGCGCTATATCATGACCCATCTTCTTGCAATCTTAGAATCTCCTGATACGGCACCTGATATCAGACGATTAGCTGCCCAATTTTTTATTCGAGGCGGAATGCGTCAAGGCTTCATCGGACCAAATTTGTCGCTAGAACAGCGTGCCTGGAACCAGCGGGTCACCAAAGATGACTTGCTCCTCCGTTCGTTTATTTGGCCCGTTTCAGCCTCTCCTGAAGAGATTAAAGGCAAAATCAGCGCAATGGCAAAATGGTATGAAGACAATGAGGCAATTTATCAGTTTCAGCCGGACACGAAAGAAAAAATCGGAATTTTATTTTCACAAACTCGGTTTACACGGTATATGAGCCGTATCATCCATCTTGACTTCGGCACCATGCGCAACGATTCAAACAAGAGCGTGCTGAGGGAAGTGACCAAGCGGTTCAAATATTCGTTGACTCTGTCGATCTTGCCGATGCTGATCACGTTTGGTCTTTGTCAGCTCTTCGGGTTGACAATGGCTTATTACCAGCACGGATGGCCTGATTATGCGTTGAATATTACGTTTTTAGTTTTATATGCTATCCCCGTCTTTGTCGTCGCACCTTTTTTAATTGAAAAAGTCGCCCTTTACCACTGTTTTCCCTTTACAGATACGCCGATTCCTCTGAATGGGTTCACAAGTCCGGACCGGATCTATAATCAAGAAACTTCTTGGCAACGGCTGATCGATGTCCTCAAACATATTGCACTCCCCATCTCTGCAATCATGTATGGAAGCCTAGCAGCCGAATCCCGTCTTTCTAGAACAGCGGTGCTTGAGATTCTGCGTCATGATTATGTTCGTACTGCATATGCAAAGGGGTTATCTCCATTTACAGTGATGTTCAAACATGTTGGACGCAATGCCGGTATCACGATCGTCACTTCGCTTGCAGGCTCTTTAGGGACCATTCTTGGAGGAGCGTTAATCGTTGAAATCCTTTTCGACATCAATGGCTTCGGGAAATTTTTTTACGATGCAATCATCAATCGGGATTACAACGTCATTATGTTTTCAGCTTTAGCAGGCTCTTTCTTATCCCTCATCGGTTATCTGTTCGCCGATTTGGCGTACATGTGGCTTGACCCTCGTATCACATTGGAATAATAGCGTTATGACACAAAGACATCTCACCTATTGGCAAACTGTGTGGAGGCAATTTAAGCGGCATCGACTTGGGGTTGCTGCATTGCTTGTCGTCGCACTCTTTGTTCTGGTTGGTATCTACGCTCCTTTATTGGCATCGAGCAAACCGTTAATGGTTCAATTTGAAGGGCATTGGTTTTTCCCTCTATTCCGCTATCTCTTCTTCCCCGGATTTTTCAGCAAACGACTTGACATCTTTTATAATCTATTGATATTCACTTTTCCTCTTTTCATTGCCGCTTGGATCGGATTGAAAAACTGGCCGCAGCACAGGAAGAAAGCGCTTCTAAGCATAGGTCTGCTTCAGATTGGGTTATTTATCTATCTGATTTTATATCCTTCTCAAGATCCTGCTTTCAGTCCGCAGCTCTTCCAACTACGCCAGAGAGAGATGATTGCAAGGCGAGATTATCTCAATACCGAGCCTTTGTTTAATCCTCCTCTTCTTTCAAGCTGGGAGGATGAACTGAAGCATATGACCCCTTATGGAAGGCTCAGCCTAGTTCTAAAATATCAGCAGCAGAAGCAGCAGCATTTAAAACTTCAACAGTTTGAAAAGGATTATCTGGCACAAGCTGAGAGGAAGGGGAAGCGGGGCAGCATCTTTCCCACTCTTTGGAACCTCACCTTTCAAAATGAACGAAATGAAATTCAAAGCTTGAAAGAAGCTAATGAAGCCATCAAGGAGAAATATCAAAAAAATAAGCTGATTTTAACGACCTCGGAGGAGCTTTGCAGTTCTTCGAATCATGTGAATCCTCTATTCCCAACATGGGTGTTATGCGAATATTTAGACTCGTTGCCGCCGGACGAGAGAATGGCTCTGCAGGGAGTTAAATTGACTGTCGAAGCTTATGAAAAGAAGGAATATCGTTTAAAATACATCGCAGATCGTCGTTCCTGGTTTGAAGAGCAGCTGTCACAGCTAAAAGGGGAAGTCATGCCTCTACTGCGTCCCTTTCATTGGGAGGACGATGCTGCTGGAGATCAGGCGTTGAATCAGTTTGTGTCTTGGTGGGATCTCACCCGCATCAACCGCAAAGATATGGTTTCAGCCCTTATTTTTGGAATTCGTGTCTCTTTATCGGTCGGATTCTTGGCGATCGGCGTGGCTTTGTTGATCGGAATCCCCATTGGTGCTGTCGCAGGGTACTATGGTGGTAAAGTGGATTTGGTGTCTTATCGCTTCATAGAAATATGGGAATCGATGCCGACTTTTTTTATGCTCTTGATGATCGTGGCTTTTCTTCAGAGTAAATCGATTTTTTTAATCATCACTGTCATCGGAGTGTTTGGTTGGACAAGTTTTAGTCGCTTTATCCGGGGGGAGTTTTTACGTCAGAAGCAGCTTCTGTATGTGGAGGCCTGTCGTGCATTAGGTTATAACGATCGCACCATTATTTTTTCACATCTTCTTCCCAATGCGATCCCTCCTTTGCTGACGTTGATTCCTTTTGCGATCATGGCCGCGATTACAAGCGAAGCGGGGCTTTCGTTCCTGGGATTAGGGGAGGAAGGGTCTAATTCATGGGGAGTGCTCATGGATGAAGGGCGTACAGCATTTCCGTCAGAGAGCTATCTTCTCTGGCCTCCAGCGATCTTGTTAACGATGCTGTTGGTCTCTATCGCCCTCGTGGGCGATAGCTTGCGTGATGCCCTCGATCCTAAACTGCATTCCGTATGAGTTTTGCATCCCCCTCTATTCGTAATCAAAATTCAATAAACGGGAAGTGTTTTGAACGACAGGAAAATGATTTACTTTTAAAGGGCTTTCGAGCATCTTGAAGGTGGTTCAGCCGTGAACTCCAAAGCTGTAATTAACAGGAATTCCTTTTGAATTGCAGATGAAAAATAAGTTAAAAAAGCAATAGAAGGGATATCACGACAACCTGTGATATACATCAAAAAGTTATGAATGACGTTGAAACTAGGATGAAATATCGTGAATCTGGAACAACTTGCTTCCTTTGTATCGAGGGGGTTTGATCATCAGGGGGTCATTTGGTTGAAAAGCGGCGCTGATAAGCGCAGGATCAATTCTAAAGAAGAATTTAGAAGGCTGTTTCAAACTGTTGATCTGGTTCATGCAGATGAAGTTCCTACAAGAGCAGGGGTTGATGAGTTGAATCTCCCGGCTTTGGTAGAGTTTTTGGAAAAAAAATTTGGGGAAGAGCTTCTCCATCCAGAAATCGGGCTGGTCCAACTACTCCAAAATATGAATCTTGCTTCTGAGGATAAACTCAACCTTGCTGGCCTACTTCTGTTTGGAAAAAATCCGCAAAAATTTAAACCTGCACTGATCGTCAAAGCTGTGGCATTTACTGGTACGGAAATTATGGATAGCTACTTTGATAGTGAAGATTTTTCGGGTGTATTGCAGGAAATGTATAAAGGAGCTTTGGCTTTTATCATGCGCAATGTTAGAAAAGTGCAAAAAGATCAAAGTGTTAATTCAATTGGAATTCCTGAAATCCCCCAAATTGTATTTGAAGAGATTTTAGTGAACGCATTAATCCACAGGGATTATTTTCTGAATGGACCGATTAAAGTGTTCTCCTTCATTGATAGATTCGAAATTATCAGCCCAGGAACCCTCCCAAACCATCTTAACGTAGAAAAAATTCGTGCGGGGAATTCTGTGCAGCGTAATCCAATTTTGGCATCGTATGCAGCAAAAGGTTTACTGCCCTACAGGGGATTAGGGACCGGAATTAGAAGAGCCTTGCGAGATTGGCCCAATATAAGGTTTGTGAATGATCTCGAGGGGTGTTCTTTCACCGTTATAGTAGAGAAAACCTTGAAAGCTTGATAATTCGATCAAGAAATTTCCCTGTATTATTGCAGTTGGTATGGATTATTCGAGAAAACCGCTTTCTGGTTAAACAATCAAATGAGGCACTGCTCTGTTCTACGATCCATTTTTCTTCTCGACTTGGGGAAATAAATATTTGAGAGAGATCCTCACACTGTAGTCAGGTCCTCCATTTGGTTTTACTGGATACCAATAGACAGCTAATGCAATTGTCAGAGGTTGACTACCTGTTTTGATGAGCTTTCCTATACCCCCACCAATAGGGATTGTCCATTTTTGTCCGGGAGGATTATTCCAGTTTGCTATGATGTAGGGCTGGCTAGATAAGAACCACCCATGATCGAAGTTGTAGCTGAATCCAGGTTGAATCGTCATGATGTTAATATCTGGGCGGCCTCTTGGCCCTGCAAAGGAAAAGATATTTTGAGCTAAAAACCCCATCACGAAACGGCCAGGTGCCCATACTCCAGTAATAGCCGGGCCGGCAGACCATTTCCCTTGCCCTAGAAAGTGAGTCGTTGCTGTTGGTATAACCAAAGCTCCCCCTAAACCCAAGAAAAGGTCTTTCGTGAAGGCATAGGCGTAGGCAAAAGAAGGATTGGCATCTCCGAGACCATTTTGATAGCTGTGCGGTTCATAGACATTTTCAGCAAAACTTATCGCCTGTTGCCAACGCAATAAGAGATATTGACGTTCTGTAATAGAAATAGGCACCACAGGGTTGATATCAATGGTATTCAATGTCCCTCTAAATTTTTCAGGGGGAGCTTCATCGGAGAAGAGGTCGATGGGACGCCAGGGGCTGTTCTTGGCTTTTTGTGTTGAACCAGTTGTCGATCCTGCACCTGGGAACCCTGTTGTTGGATCTCCACCCGCCGCCGCTGTCACATGGGGATAGATGTTTAGCCGAACGGGGAGTGCTGTAAGCTTTGCAAGGGGATTTTCAGAATCTTTAGCAAGCTGTAAATGATCATCTTCTTTTGTGTAGATCTGCTGGAAGGGAGAAAGTATCAGTAAGTAGAAAAGGAGGGTAGCTAGGAAACGCATGAAAAAAAATTCCTTTTGTGGAATCAGGCATCATAGAGGCTCATTTAAAAAAAAACAATACCCTTCCCTCACGAGCGCTGCGCGAAGCGGTAGAAAAATTCAAAAGACACGAATGTCCCAAAAATTGATCTAGAATAAAGCGAAAGAGGACTTTCGCACTCCAAACGCTTCGCGCTGAAAAAATGGGTAATGGT
>JAGVJP010000030.1 GCA_020051075.1 Parachlamydiales bacterium | reverse complement strand
GATCCGGCAATATATCGAACAACAACAATCCCCTCAAATCTAAATGGCGCGATTCATCGCGGCCCTGAAGGACCGCGTTTTCTCGCGTCCGCAGATAAAGAGTACGAAAAAGAGTCTTGAACCACAAGCAAAAACCTGCAGCCTTGCTATAGATATTGCAGTTAATTACAATGGGGGTCATCATCGAGTTAAAAATTACTTGTACACGTCATGTCTCAGACTATTAATTATTTTATTGATCAGCTCCAATCTGGCTCTATTTTCTGGTTTTGTGCCTTGGCGGGCTCGGGGATGTTTGTGATCCAGCTCCTCATTAACCTCTTCGTTGGCACCGACCCAAACAACTTCGATGCTGACACGGGCAGCGATGCCGCTGATGTGAGCAATGTTAAGTGGCTCTCTCTGCAGACCATCGCTGGATTCTTAATGATCTTCGGGTGGACAGCGCTCACGTGCAACAATCAATTTAGCTTATCCTTGCTGCCCTCTATGGCGATAGCCATTACTGCCGGCATCTTTGCAGCCTACATTATTCGTGCGCTCCTTAAGCTCGCCAAAAAACTCCACAGCCCAGGAACCTCATACCGCATTGAAGATGCCATCGGCTGCGAAGCCTATGTCTATCAAACCATTCCCAAAGGGGGAAGAGGCAAAATCTCGATCTCTTTGCAGAATTTCACCCATGAGATCGATGCGATTTCTCACCATTTAGAAGAACTGCCTTCCTTTACGCAGGTCACCATCATTGAAAAAAAAGACGACAACACTGTTGTCGTCGCACCGAAGTAGGTATTTATGCATGACATCTCTTATTTAAACATCACCGTCGCAGGCTTTCTTCTCTGCTTGTTCTCGACTGTGCTCTTCTTGGCGAAAATGTACCGCCGCTGTCCCTCAAACAAAGTCCTCGTCGTTTACGGACGCGTTGCCGGCAGCAAAACCGTTCAGTGTTATCACGGGGGAGGAACCTTCATATGGCCTTTGATCCAAGGCTATGCATTTCTTGACCTCACGCCTCGCACGATCCACATCCCCCTTCGCGGCGCCCTCTCACATCAAAACATCCGCGTCAACGTCCCCAGCACCTTTACTGTTGCGATCGGGATCACGCCTGATGTGATGAACAACGCAGCCGTCCGCCTCTTAGATTTGGGCCACAAAGAGATAGAGTCGATGGCAACCGAGATCATCATCGGCCAGCTCCGCCTCACTGTAGCTTCTCTGCGCATTGAAGAAATTAACCAAGACCGAGAGCGTTTCTTAGACTCGATCAAAAAGAACATCGAGCCAGAACTGCACAAAATCGGCCTCACTCTCCTAAACGTCAACATCACCGATATCACCGATGAGTCCAACTACATCGAAAGCATCGGGATGAAAGCTTCTTCCATGGCTGTTAACCAAGCGAAAGTCGATGTCGCGGAACAAGAAAAGCAAGGGGATATCGGAAAATCCCTCGCAGAACGCGATCGCAGAGTATCGGTTGCCTCCTTCAACGCGGAAGCTGTGAAAGGGGAGAACGACTCGAAAGCCCACATGGCACTCACGAACGCGATTCTCGCGGAAAAAGAAGCAGAAGCCGCTCAGCGCAGCCAAGTTGCCAAACAAAATGCTGAGGCGATGATCCAAAAAGCAAGAGCTCTAGCGCAAACACAGCTTTTAGAAGCCGAGCAGATCGTTCCCCAAGAAATTAAAAAACGACAGATGCAAATCGAAGCGGAAGCAGAAGCTCAGAAAAATGTCATCATCGCCCGCGGTGAGGCCGAAGCGATCCTTTCGATCCGACAAGCAGAAGCAGAAGGGATCCAAAAGCTCCTCGATGCAAAAGCTACTGGTTACAAGCAGCTCTTCGAAGCTTGCGGTGAAGATGCTAAGAGCGCAGCCACCATGCTCCTCATTGAAAAACTCGAAGAGATCGTCAAACTCCAAGTCGAAGCGATCAAGAACATCAAGATCGACAAAATCACCGTTTGGGACAGCGGCAGCAGCAGCGCAGATGGAAAAGGGTCTTCGACCTCCAATTTCATCAGCCAGCTCACCAAATCCTTGCCAGCTCTGCACGACATTGCATCCCTCGCAGGTCTTGAGCTCCCGCAGTACCTCGGCAAAGTCAACCAGGACTCCCTGGAAGATACCTTAAGAACCAAGATCGAATCCACCAGCGCGAAGTAAAAATCTATACGCCAGGTCCTTTGCAAAAGGGATCTGGTTTTAAGAATAGGTGAACAAATGAAAATTGGAGTCCTCTCAGATACGCATGACCAGCAGGAGCTGATTGTGCAGTGTGTGAACATGTTAAATGATGCTCATGTGGATTTGGTAATTCATTGTGGAGATTGGATTTCCCCTTTCATTTTGCACGCTTTTAAAGGATTGAAAATGCCGATGCAAGGCGTTTTTGGCAATAATGATGGGGATAAGTTTCGCCATTTAAAATTCAGTCAACAGTATGGCTTAAACATTACTTTTGAAGACCGTTTTCTTGAACTCTCCATCGATCATCGAAAAATTGCTGTCTTTCATGGCGATTATCAAGGGATCGTCGATGCCTTAGTCACTTGTGGCGCTTATGATGCCGTTTTCCATGGACATACTCATCAGAAGATCAATGAAACAGTCGGTAAAACGCTGTCCTTAAATCCCGGGTCTCTGATGAAAGCAACATTGGGAGAGCCGTTAGGAGCCAGCTTTGCCATCTATGATACGAAAACAAATCAAGCTGAGCATTATTCCGTTGAATAGGGAGAATCTAAACATGGTCGATCCCAAAAATGAAAAAGATGAGACTTGGAGATCTTACGAATCCTCTGCCAACGCATACGCCAAAAACGTGGCTCCCTTGTACAACCCTAGCGATGCCGCCCGATTTCTTTCGCTGATACCTCCTACTGGATCCATCATTGATATTGGATGTGGATCAGGTAGAGATGCCAAGGTGTTTTCTGAAATGGGTTACCAGGTATTAGGAATCGATTATTCACCAAACATGATTGAAATCGCCAAAGCAACAGCACCTCTTGCTCATTTTCAAGTACAGGACATCCAATCTTTAGATTTAGACACCGCTTTCGATGGAGCCTGGGCAAATGCGTCCCTCTTACACATTCCAAAGAGCGACATTCCACGAATCCTCGCTAAAATTCATGGAATGTTGAATCCCAATGGAGTGTTCTTCTTAAAACTCAAAAAGGGAGAAGGGGAAGGCTTGGAGACCGATCATCGCTACGGCAACATTCAAAAGTTCTTCTCCTATTTCAAGGAAGACGAACTCCAGAAATTTTTGCTCGATGCGCAGTTTGAGATCTTAGATCTTTTCACCAGAGACAAAGAATCGTCCTATCACACTCATCCGTTCATTCAGGCTTTTTGTAAAAAAGCCCTAATACTGAAATAACTTGAAGAATCGGTTTTTGGCTGTGTTGGGGTGTCCTCAACATTTGGATTCTCACTCATGCTTTGCCTCTTAGCAATGGTCATTCGCTCCGAATCCAAATGTTGCGGCCCCTCCTTGCCAAAATCCCGATTCTTCAAGCCTTAAGAAAGATGCTTTGAGAGAAATCATCCTTAAATATAAATTCTAAGACCAAAGGATCCATCAGATGAAGAAAATTTGTATTGTTTTACTGTGCTTTTTAGCTGCTGTTTTCCTAAATAATCAAGGGGTGGCAAAGCAAGCGTCAATCAACGGAGAAAACATGAAAGAATTTGTTATGCTTGGCAAGATGAAAGCAAAACAGGGTTGTGAAGAAAAGCTGGAAGACGCCCTAAAGACGCTATCAGAAGCTACTTATACAGAACCAGGATGCTTACTTTACGCCTTGCACCGCGATGTTGAGGACCCATCCATTTTTGTGTTAGTTGAAGGGTGGGTATCGAAAGAGGCTTTAGAGGCACATTTTAATTCTCCGCATTTTCTTCAACAGGTCTCAATAATTACGTCTCTTATTGTTGGCGAACCTGAATTGACTTATCTTACTCCGTTGTGCACCGGCAAAAAGGGATCTGTTCTTCCAAGTAGTCAATCTCATTCTAATGCGCTCCAAGGCTCTTGAATCTTCCACTTTTGTTAAAATTAATTTTTATTATACAGCGTGCTGCAGCATTTATAATATAATTTAAATTTAAAACCTTCATTTTTATTCAAATAATACGTAAAAGTTGTTATAATTTAATAAAAATAATGAGGCTTAGTATGTCTGCAGAAGAATCAAGCTCCTCCACTCCTTTTTTAGGAACCATGGCTGGAGTCCCGACCTATTTACCCGGCTTGCATGGTCAGTTGACTTACGCAAGAACGTACGTTCCTCTCACGAAAATCCCATTCACCGATCAATATGGAAGTCGCGAATGGGTTGACCCGAGAGAAAAAATTCGGCGGATTTGCTTCTTCTGCTCAGATGACTACAAAACACACGGACTGGCATATAGTTATACTCCTTCTCGTCTCAGAGATGGAAGACCATTTGGAAGTATCCCTTCTTCCGAGTATCAAGGAGGGGGCTATTTCCTTGTTGTTAAAACATTCGAAGATGATGATCAGCGCCGTTTCATTAATTGCATGGAATATGCGATCCGGATTTTTGAAACGAGAATTAAGGATCAGTACGGCGAATCGATCAACGATGTGGAATACCCAGGTCAGGCATTTCATTTCAATCAACTTGTCCAGAAGTATTTTGTCCCAATTCCTCCTCCCGAAGTTCCACAAGACGGAGATCTCGCCGTTTACGAGAACCCTCTGGGAGCTCTCACAGCTGATGGAACCCGGATCGAAGGAACTGTTCATGCGGGGATCTACCGTGCAACCCAGCGCAATTGGAATTCATCTGAAGGGGGGAGTATTGAGTCTAAATGGGGCTGGATGAGGTGTCACTACGTCTACGAACACGAGGTCTTTTGGACTCTCGACTACTACGGTGATACCGTCAAGTTTTACCGTTTCCGCGAAAAGGTTTAAGAGCTGGGCTCTTCGCAAAGAGCTTGGAAGAAAAAAGAGAGCCTTCAGTGATTAATTTTCCCAGTATTTAGCGGGAGTCTCTGCTTGGTATCTGGGTAGGTGGTCAAAAATAATCTCCTTTGTTATCCTATTGCAAGGTTAATAGATCTTAATGTGGAGTCCTAAATGAATGTTCCTTTTTTTCATGAGGCGTTGTCTTTGGCAGGCGATCAACAACTCGTCTATACAGCGATGTCGAAGCACTTTTTTTACTTTCGGATGTTCATCTCTCGTTATGTCTTGGAGCAGGGTAAGGTTCCTTTAAATCCGTTCATGCTTTTTGACTATTTTCTCTTAGATTGTGTGGATAGAAATCTTGTCAGGGATGCTAACAATTCCCTTGTTCATCGGGCCGATCAACTTTGGGTCTTTGGCCCGATTTCAAATGGGGTGCTAGTTGAAATTCTTCTTGCTCAGAAGGCGAATAAGCCCATTTCTTATTTTAAGATCGAAAAACCTCACCAAATTATTCCTATTTCTGATGATGCAATTGAAATGGAAACAGAGGTCGATCAATTCAAGACGCTGTTGGTTCCATAAAAAAAGTTTAAATCTCTACTGATTTAGAGCTGCCGCTTTTTCTGCTATTCCAATACCCCAGGCTGGAAAGTAGAAAACACAAGGCTCCTCCCCATGCAATCAGACTCGGATGAGCGCCTACAGCAGGGCCGACAAATAATGGACTCAATCCCATTGCAGCAGCACATACCGATTGATAGACACCTAATACTTCCCCTTGAGATTCGCTGCAAGTACGGTTGGATATAACCGTGGTGGCAGTAGGGTAAGCAAAAGCGAGAGAGCACAGCATCAATGGGGTAATCCACCAAATATATAAGGATTGAGATGGAATTAGAAAATTCAACATGCATATTGCCACTAAAAAAGTCGAAACAACCGCAATTTTTTCTGGTGAAAAGCGGTGCACGAATCGGGTGGCTATCAGGGCTCCAATAGCAAACCAAGCTCCGGTATATGCATAGAACTCGCCAATATGACTTAAAGAAAAGTCAAAACGTTCCCGCAGTAATAAAGGAACGAACTCATTGAAAAACGACCAGCCGAAATAAAGTGCAAAACCTGCAAAAAACAGCCATCTTAAATTTTTGAGTAAAAACACTTTGCGAATGTTATATAGACCTTCAAAGAAATTAAAATTTCTTTTTTCTAAAATTTGTCGAGTTTCTCGGAATTTCCAAACAACTAAAATTAAATTTGTTAAAGACATTAAGCCTGCAGCCGCCAGAGGAGTAGAATAATTAAACCAACTGACGATAGAAGGGTCAGCAATGATACCGCCTAGAAATGGTCCAACCGTGAAGCCTAATCCAAGACAAGAGCTTAAGTAAGCGAATCTTCTGGCTTTGTTTTGCTCCGTACTGATATCTGCAAGTGCTGCCTGGCCTACCGCTGCAGTCGCATCTGAGGCTCCGACAAGTATACGATACAAAAAGAGCAGCCACAACGAACTCATATAGATACCCAAGACAGCAACCATGTAACCTAAACATCCTAAACTGATCCCTCCTAAAAGGGCTGGTCTTCGTCCCTTAATATCAGAAAAAGTCCCTAAAACAGGTGACAGGAAAAACTGGGAAATGGGCGTGAGTGAAATGAGGATGCCGAGCATAGCCCCTCGATATTCAGGTGAAGAGTTTGCTGGGACAATCAAATTGCTTGGGTCGAATAACAGGACTGCAAATATCGGGTAAACCAGTCCGATACCGACATAATCCACAAATGCAATCATAAGGATGATGATAACATTCAATTTGGAATTGGGTTTTAAATCACTAGGACTGTCCATGATCAAACCTCGCTTTATTTTGATCTTTTAAGAGAAAGGGCAACACTTATGCACTAGTCGGCTTCAATTATCAACTGAATTCGGTGTTTTTCATAAATACTTCTTGCATTAAGCACACCGAGTCTGTAAATTTTATTTACTTGAAGCAAAAATTTACGGCTCGATAAAGCTATTTACCAATTTTAACTGCAGCGAAAATGACATCTTCAAAGAAGGCCAAATATGATGTTAAAAAAACGTAAACTGGGAAAGCAGGGGCTCGAAGTTTCAGAGCTCGGACTTGGATGCATGGGGATGAGTCAATCCTATGGTATTCCAAATGATGCTGAATCCATTGCAACTATACATCGAGCTATAGAACTTGGTGTAACGTTTTTTGATACCGCCGAATGTTATGGCCCTTACATCAATGAAGAGCTTCTCGGACGCGCTTTAAAAGGACATCGTGCGAAGGTTGTTATAGCAACAAAATTCGGATTCGGGATAGTGAACGGTAAAATACAGGGTGTTAATAGCCATCCTTCGCATATACGACAAGTTGTTGACAGTTCTTTGCAAAGGATTGGGACTGATTACATTGACCTCCTTTATCAGCATCGAGTAGATCCAGCTGTTCCAATTGAAGACGTTATAGGGGAGATGGCCCTACTTGTGCAGGCAGGCAAGGTGCGTTTTCTTGGGCTTTCGGAAGCAGGGGAGGGGACGATACGTCGAGCCCATACAACATTTCCTATTTCTGCTTTGCAAAGTGAATATTCTCTTTGGGAGCGAAATTTGGAGTCTCAAATTATTCCAGTACTCCGCGAGCTTGGTATCGGTCTTGTTCCTTTTAGCCCACTCGGACGTGGATTTTTAACGGGAACAGCAAAACGGCCCGAAGAATGTTCTGAAAATGACTTTCGTCGTGGAGATCCAAGATTCCAAGGAGAGAACTATGATGCGAATATGAACGTTGTTTCAATCGTTCGCACTATGGCTGAACGCAAAGGAGCCACACTTTCTCAAATTGCACTCGCTTGGCTCCTTCACAAGGGTGAAGATATTGTGCCTATACCCGGAACAAAGCGTAGAAACTATCTTGAAGAAAATATTGCTTCTGCAGACCTCATCTTGACTCCTAATGATGTTAAAGAGCTCGATGATGCCCTTTCTAAAGGGAGTGTTGCCGGATCACGTTATAACGAACAGCATATGTCATTTATAGACCGTTAACAGCAGGGCAGTTGCAGGCAATTTTTTTAAGAAGAAAAACTCACGTAAGTTCAGCCTATTTTCAGGCGAGGTCAAGCGCGTGGTTGTGTCCGAGGCAAAAGATTTGAGACTTCCTCTTCCGGTAATCGCTCGGGGATGCGGAAAGTCAATTTTAGTTGGAAAGGCGCTGGTCCTTGTTCACTTCTTTCGCTGAAACCCATCGACGTTCTTTTATGAGAGTCTGGAGTTGGTATTCAGCCACAGATTCATCAAGAGGAGGAACGGTATCCAAAGGTGTGTAATGGAATCCAATAAAGGGGATTCCTTCTTCCAGGCACGTTTTCTCGACGCTTTCTATCTGCTCCTTGCGATCATCGGCAAAGAGAATTTTGGAAGGACGGTGTTTAAGCTTTTTCAAGACCTCTTGCAGAACAGGCCCTTTGAGTTTTTCACCTGTCAGAATCACCCCACGAATATAGGTAAACTGATCTCCTCCTGGCGCAAGTTCAGGAAGCTCATCTTGGACGTCCAACCCAAAGTGGGCGAGTTGGTTTACGCGCGCGTCTAAAAATGAAGGGTCCATCAACACCTTGGTGAATGCAGCCACCTTAATCTTTCGGCAATGGGCTTGCTCAATTAAGTTGGGCCACTTATCCATCAAGGACCAGCTGTTATTGCTTTCTTCCACCACATTCCATAAAGCGGTCCACTCGTCCAAAGACAAATCGGGATAGTTGCGCTGAAACCAGGCGACTCTCCATTTCTCATGCTCTTTATGAAAGACAGGGTCAGGACGGCAGAGCAATGTGCCTCCAACATCCAACAAGATAAGAGTCTGTTCGTCGGATTGGCTAACCTCTTGATAGATCGATTCAACGGAGGAGACTTCTCGCACTTCGGCTATGGCCGCTGTCACCCATACAAGTACTGCCAGGATTAACCCTGTTTTTTTCATGAGAGGTTTCCTCTGTTTGAGGGACTATTCTACCATAATAGAAGGAGGGGGTTCAAGGGTTAGTCTTAGAGTCTGTCTTAAGAGTAAATATTTTATTTTTACTTTCGAGATACGCTCATGTTCAGTTTTTCTTGGAAAACATCCTGTTTGATTGCTAAGATCTCTCTGTAAAAGGGCTGCCAGAGATCCACATGGGAGTAGTCGATGTTTTTTTTCTGAAGAATTCGGAAAAATCGCCCATTTTTTGAAAAATATTGCAGGTCAAAATTGTGAACTCACGAGCAAGAAAATTTCTCTCATACTATAAGCCTTACCTAGGTCTGTTTTGTGCAGATATGGCTTGCGCAATCGTTGTATCAGCAGTCACGCTGGCAATTCCATTAGTTGTAAGATATATCACCAAGGATTTGATAGAAAATCACTCTCCTAATGCGCTCAGTCAAATTTACGTCATGGGCGGCGTTATGCTGGCTTTGGTAGCCGTTAATGCCATCTGCCATGCATTTATTGACTACAAGGGGCATATGATGGGTGCCTTAATGGAAAGAGACATGCGTAATGAACTGTTTGAACATTGCCAAAAGCTTTCCTTCAAATTTTATGACGAGCACAGAACGGGTCAACTCATGACACGCATCTCAAACGATACGTTTGATCTCGCTGAATTATATCATCATGGTCCCGAAGATATCGTAATCTCACTTTTGAATTTTATCGGTGCCTTTGTCATTTTGATTAATATCAATGTCAAGCTTGGCCTCATCGCTTTTCTTTTCTTGCCCATTATGGCTATCTATGGGTTCTATTTTAGTAAGAAAATGCACCATGCCTTAAGGAAAAGCAAGAATAGAATCGGGGATATTAATGCTCAGGTTGAAGACTCGCTTGCTGGCATCAGAGTTGTAAAGTCTTTTACCAATGAAGAAGTTGAAAAGAAGAAATTTGCATACGAAAACAACCGTTTTGTTGAAAGCAGAAGAGAGGGTTATAAAAACGAGGCTAAGTTTTATGACGGTTTGATTTCCCTCACCCAGCTCATGACTGTTGCTGTTGTTATTTTCGGAGCAGCCAGTATTGTCAAAAACTCCTTAGATTTAGCCGACTTGCTCACATTTTTACTTTATCTTGTTATTCTCATTGAACCCATACAAAGGCTAGGGAATTTTACAAGGCTATACCAGGAAGGCGTCGCAGGCTTTAACCGATTTATGGAAGTTTTAGAAGTAGAGCCCGATATCAAAAACGCTTCAGATGCCAGTGAACTTACTCACGTGAAAGGAAACATCGAATTTAAGAATGTAAGTTTTAAATATAGAGAAGGCTATGAGCATGTTCTAAAAAACATCTCTCTGAACATCAACGTTGGAGAATATGTTGCTTTGGTCGGGCCTTCTGGAGTTGGGAAAACAACTCTATGTTCTTTAATCCCACGATTTTATGAAGTCAGCGAAGGGGAAATATTAATTGACAATAAGAATGTGAGAAGTCTTCAGCTTGAGTCTTTAAGAAGAAATATTGGGCTTGTTCAACAAGATGTGTATCTGTTTGCCGGAACCGTCTCAGAGAATATCCGCTACGGTAAATTGGATGCAAGTGATCAGGAGATCATTGCGGCAGCCAAGATGGCAAATGCCCATGAATTTATTATGTCGTTACCGAACGGGTACGCCACAGATATCGGGCAACGCGGCGTAAAGTTATCAGGCGGGCAAAAACAACGCTTAAGTGTGGCTCGTGTTTTCCTGAAAAACCCTCCCATTATTATTTTTGATGAGGCAACGAGCTCTCTAGATAATGAAAGCGAAAAAGCTGTCCAAGACTCGCTGGAAAAGCTCATTGAAAATCGCACAACAATTGTCATCGCGCACCGTCTTTCAACAGTGAGGACCGCTAAGCGAATCTTAGTATTGACTGATAACGGGATAGAGGAACAGGGAACTCACAAGGAATTGATCGCATTAAATGGAACGTATGCGAATTTGTACAACATGCAGTTAAGAATACAAGATACACATAACGAATGAAAATTCTTGAGAAGCCGCAATGATCGAGATTAGAGAGCAGGCTCTCACCGAAGAGCTAAAGAAGAAGATTTATGATGGTTTTAGTCGCCATGCAATTCAAATGACTGGCCACAATGAGAAATTTGATGCAGTCGCATTTGTAGCAATGGAAGGGGATTCCTTTGTAGGTGCAATGGTAGGTGAACGTTTTTGGAATGCTCTCCACGTGAAATACGTTTACGTCGACGAACAATATCGAGGTAAAGGAATGGGCACCCGTCTCATGCAGTGTGTAATTGCGTATGGATTGGAGCAAAAGTGTCCCTTTGCTTTTGTCGAAACAATGAGTTTTCAAGCTCTAGAATTCTATCAGAAAATGGGGTTTGAGCTAGATTATACTCGCTCAGGCTATGCCCATGGCACATCATTTCATTACCTCTCGAAGAAACTCATATTCTCAGATGATTTCAATATCCGCCCTCTCCGAGAGCAAGACATTGAAGCCCTCGGCGACCTGTATTTCCCATGGTCCACTAGAGAAGAGACTGTGGCAAAGTGGACCCGCTATCTGGACGAGCAGCAACAAGGAGCTCGACTGGCTTGCATTGTTGAGCAACAGGGGAAAATAGTCGGGTATGGCAACCTGCTCCTATCTTCTGAGTATCTCCATTTTAGAAAAAACAATATTCCTGAGATCAATGATATCTGGGTTTATGAAGAAAATAGAAAAAAGGGGATCGCCACCGCATTGATTGCTCATCTGGAACAGCTGGCCAAACAAAATGGGTACACCGCAATCGGGATTGGAGTTGGCCTGTACCGAGACTATGGGGCCGCTCAACGGCTCTATTTCCGACTAAGCTACAAACCAGACGGCGAGGGAATTACCTACAATCACACCGTCGTCGTTCCTGGAGAAAAATACCCAATAGATGACGATCTAATCCTATGGCTTACAAAACAATTGAGTTGCACATGACAAATCATATTCAAATAGGTCTACAAAAAGAGCTGTTTTTAGAATCGATGAGCCTGATTCATGAACCGGGCTGGGAATTTTTAGAAGAAGGGGACTTAATCGCATTCAAAGCTTCTGTGGCTATTCCTTTCATGAATTTCGTCTATGGAAACGTCACCTTAGAACGGTACCAGAAAGTAAAAGCTTTCTATCAAGATAAACCGTTTTTTTGGCTGCTTTCAGAGTCTCAAGAGGAACAACTCTTGCTTCAGTGGGGATTTACGGGACCCGATTTTACTTTTGAAATGGGATTGGACTTAGACGAATATCACTACCCAGGTGCTCATAAAGATCTCGAAGTGAGCGAAGCTCGCTCTTCAGAGGACCGCATGAATTGGATCAAAGTGGCAGCTGGGTGGTTGAATATCGATCCGGCATTTGTGGATCAATTCTTCACTCCTTGGATCAAAACGGGTAAATTCATTCCCTACTTGGGATTCTACGAAGGGCAGCCTGCAGCAACATCCCTCGCCTATCTTGGTAATCTTGGCGCATCGCTGTACTGCCTTGGCACATTACCTTCTTTTCGCAATCGGGGATTAGGGACTGCGGTCACTCATGCCTGCCTGAAGGCAGCAAAAGATAAAAATATTAATCAGGCCGTCCTTTATGGGTCAGAAATGGGCCAGCCAATGTACAAAAAGATTGGGTTCAAGCTCTTGCAGACAATACGGGAATATTCATGCGCTCACTGAAATTTAAGAAGAGTTGTACAGTTTGTATTGCAGGAGCAGTTCTTTTATTCGGTCTTGTAGTCTATTTGCAGCATGGGAAATGGGATAAATATTATAAAAATAAAATGGGTTTGCCGCCGCGTCCCATTGTTGCAGACGCACTGCATCTTTTTCAAAATCAGGGGAAAGCCATTGATCTAGGATGTGGCGTCGGAAATGAGGCTGTTTTCCTGCTTAATCACGGATGGACTGTATGGGCCATAGATAGTGAAGATAAAGCAATTCAGCTGATCAAACAGCGCACTGACATCAAAGATTCGAAGCAAATAATCTCAGCAGTTGCAAAATTTGAGGATGAATCCACTTGGAATACGTTACCGATTGTTGATTTTATCTATGCGTCCTATGCTTTACCCTTTTGTAAGCAGATGGAATTTAAAAAAGTCTGGAGCCATATAAAAGAACATATCAGCCCAAAGGGAAGATTTGCAGGACATTTTTTCGGATTGAATTACCAAGGATTTACGACTCAAGAAATGAAGGGGATGACTTTTTTTAAACGGGAAGAAGTCATCGAACTTTTTCAAGATTTTGAAATTGCGCACTTTAAAGAAACGGAGCAAGATGGCTTCAGCGGTACTGGCCGCCCTATTCACTCTCATGTTTTTGAAGTGATTGCGCATAAAAAATAAGAAGCACCCTCAGCAGGCTTAACATGGATAATCTCATTACGAAGTATCAGCACCATCTTAACCTCCAAGACGCTACCTTTTCACGGATAGACCATGAGGATGCCATGGTTGCAATCGTCTATAAGGTTATCCAGCCGACCGGTACGCAGCTCATTTTAAAAATATGCACGCGTGCTAAAGATTATTGGAACGAAATGTATTTTCTGAAGCACCTCGCCGGAAAAATACCGGTGCCGTTTATTCTGCAGCATGTAGAACCGGGACCTGATATTCCTGGAGCTATTTTAATGCAGTGTTTCCCTGGAGCCCTGCTTAAGGCAGCGGACTTGACCGATTCGATGGCCTATGAATTAGGTTCGGTTCTGGCGTGCATTCATCTCAATCGCGTCACCTGCTATGGCGATCTGATGCAGCCGCAGAATTTATATCCTGACCCACGTACATATTTTACTCTTAAATTCGAAGAGGGATTTGCTGAATGTAGCGAGAACCTGCCAAAAGCACTGCTTGAACGATGCCGCAGGTATTATGACACACATGTTCATCTCTTGATGTCAGCGGATGGCCCTTGTCTGATACACCGTGATTTTCGACCTGGAAATGTGATGGTGGATGAGAGTAAACTTCAAGGAATTATCGATTGGTCTTCGGGACGTGCAAGTTTTGCGCAGGAAGATTTTTGTCCTATGGAACACGGGGAGTGGCCGACCACGCCAGAAACCAAACAGTCTTTTTTAGCAGGATATACAAGTATTCGACCTGTCCCTGATTACAGCGCCATGATGCCGCTTTTGCGCCTTAGCAGAGCTTTTTCTACCATTGGCTTTTTGGTCAAAAGTGGAACATGGGAAAGTACGCACGCTCGCGTATACCAATTTAACCGCCTGTTTCTTGAAACAATAATTTCTTTATGAAACCACGATATCAAAGCATTGCAAAAGACTCATCGCTTCGGGGAAGGAGAACAGGGCCTTCTTTACGTTATTCGTCTGCAAATCAATGCAATAATTTTTGGCGTTCCTGAAATCAGCTTTTGTCAAATTGCATTGATGGAAGGTTGTTCCCATCAGATCTGTATCGGTAAAGTTGGCTTCGGAAAGGTCTGTATTAGTGAAATAAACCTCTCTAATTTTCGATCCAACGAAAGATGTCCCTTTTAACTTCAAGTCAGTGAAATTGCACGTCAGCAAGATGCTCTTATTAAACGAGACATGAAGAACCTTTTCGCACCTGTATAAGTCCAGCCCGACGATTTTGCATTCCTCAAACACTACTTGCTGAAACCGGCATCCTTTCAGATTGACAAGGCTTAAGTTGCAGTTTTTAAATCGACACCCATTGAATTGAGCTTGGCTCCAATCACTCTCCACAAAATGGCAACTCTCAAATGCAACGTCATCAAATACGCTCTTCTTGAGGCTTTTTCCTTTTAAATCCAGCGATTTGAATATCTTATCTTCGTAGGAGAAATCTGGATTCAACATGAATGCCTCTCTTGCAGCTTTAATCAATCCCACTACAGGATTTAGAAAATATAAACTTCAGCGTTAATATTTTCTATGGAAATCATAGACAATCTAATGGTATTCTCCTCAAGAAAACCCCCTCAATTTAATACTATGAAAGACAATACGATTAAAACCGAACGATTGCTTCTACGTCCCTGGAAAGAAGAAGACCTAGAACCTTTTGCCAGGCTAAATGCTGATCCAAGAGTCATGGAATATTTTCCAAGTCTCAAGACCCGAGAAGAAAGTGATGCATCTGTTAAGATCGCGTCCAATCACATTGAACGATGTGGTTGGGGATTTTGGGCTGTGTCCCTGATCCAAACAGGCGAGTTTATCGGTTTTATCGGTCTGGATGATGTCCATTTCACAGCTCCCTTTACACCGGCGGTTGAGATCGGATGGCGACTAGCCTTTGATTATTGGGGAAAGGGGTACGCCACGGAAGGCGCCCTAGCATCTCTTAAGTATGGGTTTGAGAAGTTACAATTGGAAACGATCGTCTCTTTTGCCACGGTTCAAAATATGCGATCAAGAGCTGTCATGGAGAGAATTGGCATGCACCACGATCCAAAAGACGATTTCGATCATCCAAAGATGCCAGAGGGGCACCCGTTGAGAAGGCATGTCCTGTATAGACTAAATGCAAGCGAATGGCAAAGACGTGCGACACATGAGTAAAAAGAGACCTCACATTTCGATGGTCATGCTTTTGATCGGAATACTCTTCTTAGGTGACTTTCGCGTAGGATATGCAGAGTCTCAAACTACAATTTCGAATCCTATGAAGTTTGAAGATCAACAGCTTCAATTTTTTCTTCCATTAATCGACCGTTAAGAACGTGCACATGATAAGCAGCTCCCTCTGCATTTGCCTTGACCACTTTTTCTAACTTTCCATCGATGTAATGTAATGCAACATGGTCATCAACTGCAATTCCACTTGCCATCCCTTCTTTAACCATTCTATGGTAAGCGGGTCTTCTTTCCACTTCTCCATCATAATGTGGACAGTGACTGCCCGGCAAAAATCCTAAACATTTTAAAGGGGTGAGAGGACCTGGAATTGAATCTGTTACACCTTCTTCAAACCAGCATAATCCCCCCGCACTGATTCCTCCTAAAACAATACCCTGAGTCCATGCTTTCCTTAGGTAAACATCCAACTTCCATTCCTTCCATAAGGCAAGCATGCTTTTGGTATTTCCTCCACCGACATATATGGCGTCATGCCCCAGAAGATAAGACTCAATGTCAGCAGTTGGCGGATCGAATAAAGAAAGATGAGACGGCTTACATTCGAAAGCTCCAAAAGCTCGATAGAAGTCTACAATGTACTTCAATGACTCGCCACTGGCGGTAGGAATAAAGCAAATACGGGGACATTTGTTGAGAGTTTGATCGAGAAAATACTTCTCTATGAGCAAATTTGAAGGACTATATGACCCATATCTCGAAAACCCGCCACCACCATGAATAATAATTTGCTTTTTCAACGAATTCTGCATTTTATAAATTTCTCCTTCGATAACTTATTGCGCTCATATGCTGCATAGTCAGTTATGTGTTGTCTTTTCCCACATTGGAGTAAATTCTCGACAAACTTAAGTTTCCACACAACATAATTATCCGCAAAAAAGTCGCAAATCTGCTAAAATTTTTCACAACTCATTTGTAGGAGCCAGCTATGGACAAACAGATTGTGCTTTTTCTGAAGATTACTCCTAAACCCGAGTTTTATGAGAATCTTAAGAACGCTATTTTAGATGTCGTTCCGAAAGTCCTTAAAGAGCCTGGAGTTAGAGTCTTCGCTTTACACGGATCGTCAACTGATGGTGATAAATCTCTTTATCTTTATGAAGTATTTGATTCGCAAGAAGCTTACAATTGTTATCTCGAGCAAAGCTATACGCAAGCCATAAAACTTGCTTTTAAGGAATGGCTAGCAAGCCCTATTGAGGTCATCAAGCTGATTAATTTGTAAATCTTTGATTATAAGGGATTCTCGTGTTCATTTCTTTTTTTAAAAAACTAATTAAATTCCTAAATGCTGAGGATAAGCAACATGAGCGATCTGAAGCTGCTGCGGCTTCAGTGTCATAAACATCGTTGATAATATACCATTGACTGGCATATAATAAAGTTCAAAGCAGGTCGACATGAGCGAATCGAAAACGACAAGGCCATGGACAGTAGAATATTCGGCAAAAGCCGCAAAACAGAAAATGAAGCTACCAGAGTCCTTGACCTCTCGATTGCTTGACTTGACTTGGGATTTAGAGCACAAAGGTCCTGTTCAACGCGAATGGTCGCATTACAGCCCGCTTGGAAAGGCAAAAGGTGTTCCTGGAGATTCGCACCATTGTCACATTAAAAATGGCCGACCTACCTATGTGGTTTGTTGGCAAGTTGTGAATAAAAAAATTAAAATCATTGAGATATTTTATGTCGGCACCCACGAAAACGCACCGTACTAGAAGAGCTGTAACACCTAAAACAAAAGTAAAGTCTAAGTCAGAAAAGGAATCTATTCCTTGGCGTGAAGTGTTTAAAGATGAGCTTGAGAAATATGGAGAAGCTGGATTTTTGCTTAAGGGGAACCGTCATAAAGCTGAGATGACTCAAAAAGATCTAGCGGATGCTTTGGGGATTTCTCAGAATCATATTAGCGAAATGGAAAATGGGAAACGTCCGATCGGTAAAGTGATGGCGTTGAGGTTGGCCAAGGTTTTCAAAACAGACTACAGAAAATTTTTGTAGGTTCGCCACTCGATTTATACCCAAACAACTTCAGCTTTTGAATTTATTTGGGTATAAAAAAGCATTGAAAGAAACTCAAATATGCGTTAAAATAAAGCTATAACCTTCTGAAGGAGCCTCGTCCAATGAGAAAATAAGTTTGAATCCAATCTGTAACTAAAATACAACCCAGGATCAAACTTATGTCTCGGCTCCTTATTCAATTTTCGCATCTTTTTAAATCTTTTGATTCTTTTTCACTTTTTGACGATATCTCTTTGTCGATCAACCAAGGAGAGATTTTTGCGCTCATAGGCGAAAATGGCGCAGGAAAAACAACGCTTTTGCAGCTTTTAACGGGCGCATCCATTCCAGACGCGGGCCATTTCAGTAGAGCTTCTCATTTGAGCGTTGGGCATCTACCGCAAGAGGTCTTACTACCAGCCACAGACATATGCGCCAGAGCATATATCGAAGAGGGGACTCTTTCGGAACTTGAACGGCAAATGGCAGTCTGTTTGGAGGAAGAGAACCTGATCGGTTGGTCGGAGCTCCATGAGCAATATGAACAACTTGGCGGCTATCGACGTATGCCGATTGAGAAGATTTTGAGAGGACTCAAACTAGATGCATCCTCGCTTGATCTCCCCATGGCATCGCTGAGTAGCGGGCAAAGAGTCCGGATAGCATTGGCTAAAGCGCTCATCGAAAACCCCGATCTTCTTTTACTAGACGAGCCCACCAACCATTTGGATCTGGAAATGCTTGAATGGTTGGAGAAGATGTTATTGGCTCGAGAAGGAGCAACGATCGTTGTTTCACACGATCGCAAGTTTTTAAATGCCACCTGCAATCGGCTGATTGAAATTAAAAACAGCAAGCTCGTTTGCTATGGAGGAAACTATGATTTCTACCTGCAAGAACGAGCTCGTCTTGAGGAAAGACAATTGAAAGCTTTCGAAGCACAGGAAGAGGAAAGAGTTCTTTTAAAACAGAAAATCAAGGCAGAGAGCGTCTCCAAAGTAAAATTCTCTGCTCCAAAAGATCGCAATCTCATGGCTTTTGATCGAAGAGGTGAAAAGCATCAAAAATCTCTACAGCGCAATTTGGATGTTTTAAAGGCTCGGCTTTCAGAAATTGAGGCCAATCCTCTGCCTCATCCGAGGCAAAAAACTATTAAGGGGCTAAGATTTCTGCCAGCACCCCTAGCTTCTTCAGTAGCGATTCAATTGGAACAGGTTTCTAAGGCATTTGGCGAAAAGGTTCTATTCACTGGTTTTAACAAGATGATCTGTAAAGGGGATCGAATTGTTTTAACAGGTCCCAATGGAACGGGGAAAACAACGCTGCTTCGCTGCATTGCTGGTCTGCTGCCTCATGATGCGGGCCAGATTCGATATGCACCGACTGCAAAAATCGCTTACCTGGATCAAGAAGTTGAATTGCTGCCGATGGAACAAACACCTCTGCACTACTTTGAAAACCGATTCAGCTTAACTGAAGAGGAGCTTCGGCGCGAATTACATAAGGCCGCTATTGGGGGATCTGAACTCTTAAGCCGTCCTTTTTCCACTCTAAGCGTAGGGCAGAGAAAACGCCTCATGCTGCTTTCTTTGATCTTTGAGAAGCCCAACGTTCTTTTGTTGGACGAGCCTACCAACCATCTTGATTTTCTGACTCTGGAGGCATTTGAAGCAGCGCTCCTGAATTTTGAAGGCGCCATTTTGGCCATTTCGCACGATTCGACTTTTATCGAAAAAATAGCTACTCAGGAGTGGTCTCTAAAGCCTGATTCTTGATGTCAACCTTTTCGGCTTTAAATAATAGTGCAGAAATGGGAATTTCTAGCCTCCCTTCTCTTTGGAATACTCTTGTTGTATTCTCCAGTTTTTCAATGATTTTGCGAATGGCTTCTGGTTTCTGAGCACGAAGAATCTCGCCAATACGAACGCCCGCCTTATAATAAGCTTGGAATAATTCTTCAGAACTATTGAGGGACCATGTCAAGTCGATGCTCGTGGATTCGATCATATCGAAACCAGTATGAGAAAGGATTTCCTTCGAGGTATTCGGGTCGCTGAACTTGAAAGTGTCTGGCCCTTCAGGTAGGGAGACATTCAAATCTCCCTCTTCTTTGACGGCGCTCAAAAGAAGCTCAAACGCTTTTGATCTGATAGGTCTATCCCAAACTGTAAAGAGGAATCTGCCCCCTGGCTTTAAAACGCGAAAGACCTCGGCAATGGCCTGCTCTGGTTTTGCCAAATGCAGAATCCCAAAGTTCATTAAAATCGCATCAAAGATCCCATCGCTAAACTGTAATTCTTCAGCATCCATAATCTGAAAATTTATATGGGGATACAGAGTTTTAGCTTTTTGGATCATGGCATTTGAAAAATCAATTCCAGTAACGATTCCACCTTTTTCAGAAGCGAGTGCCGCTACGTATCCAGGTCCACAAGCGATATCCAATACCTTATCGTTTCGTTTAAGTAGGGCACTATTAATTAAAGCTAAGGCCGCCATGGGGGTAAGCTGGCCAAAACAATCATGATAGTCATCGGCAACTCTTTCCCATCCTTCCCGTTCAAATTCCTTAAATGACAACCCCACACAAGCCTCCACTAATTTATCTCTGTCTTTAACATATATACCGAACGTGTTTCAAAATTTGGGTTTCGGCTGCGCTGGCATCTTCATCTTTGCGGTCGACTCCATGACCAATTCGAGATCCTTCTGATTTCGTAATTCATGGAAAAGGGCATCGGGATACTGTTTGCGGAGGTTTTGGATGTTCAGCCTAACCCGCTGATCAAAGCCCCATAAATAAGGGATCAAACGTAAACGCACATTTTCTGAGCATCCTTCCGCTCGATCGGAAATTCGATGATCTTTAAAAACCAATCGCTTAAAAATACGCCATAGGCAAAGAAACCGATTGAAACGAAAGTAGAGTACACTATCGGCACGACTAAAACGCATTTCCAAGGATCTCGTTGCATTACCATCAATGATCCATGCATTCTTCTCCACCAAACCTCGTTGAATCTGCAAAAACTCTTCGTAGTCGCGTTCTTGCCAATCCTTAATAAAAAAATATTTATCTAAGTGAAACACGGGCAAATTCAACCGACTTCCTAGATGAACTGCAAAAGTAGACTTGCCACTTCCAGGAATACCGAAAATCATAATCCGCGCAGATGAGATCGGTTTTTTCTCATTCATTTCTGAATACCTAAAAAAATTGGATCGAACTTATCCAGTTTAGCTTGAAATAGTTGAATTATGCAAGGACCCGGACAAAGTCATTTATTATTTATTTTAAACAACAGATGCTTGACCCTCACGTATACGTCATTCCTTATAATGGGCACATTCTTTAAAATCAAAGGGATATTAAAGGACAAGTAAATCAATGGCTTACACAGTTAAAAAATTAAGCGAGCTCTCTGGAGTGACGATACGCACTCTCCATTTCTACGAGGAAATCGGCCTGCTCAAACCAGCCTATCATGGCTCTAATGGCTACCGATACTACGAAGAAAAGGAACTATTGCAGCTTCAGCAGATTCTCTTTTTTAAAGAGCTTGGCTTTTCTTTGAAACAGATCCACAAGGTTCTGGGACGAGACGATTTTGACCAGCTCTCAGCCCTTTATTCTCATCGCAAGTCTCTTAATTGCGAATGGGAGAAAATAGGGCTGCTGCTTAAGACCATCGATAAAACAATCCAACATTTGCAGGGGAAGAAAAGAATGAAAGACAATGAAATTTTCAATGGATTCAGTATTGGAATAGTGAAGTTAGCGAAAGAAGGCGAGCCCTATTTTGCTGCCGAAGCAATCGTTCTAAAAAGTGTAAAAAATCCAACTGTTGAGAAAAGGGAAAAAACGTTCTACGAGAATATTACCAAGGCCTCCCACTCTCTCTTTAAAGAGCTCGTTCAGTGTATCGAAAAAGGCCTAGAGCCTGCTTCAGATGAAGTGCAGCTGATCATCAAGAGACACCATGCATTTACAGAGCAGATTCATAATGCTACTCAAGAAGTCTACAGGGCACTAGCGCAGCTGTACCAAGAACATCCTGAATTCAGAAAACAGCTGGACCCTTTTCATTCCGAGCTCGCCACATTTATGGCGGAAGCGATGAAAGTGTTTGCGGAGAGACAACTCTCATAATATTCCAAAATCTCCCTCCATTTCTGGAGGGAGATTTATCCGTGGACGCGAGAAAACCCAGTCCTTCAGGTCTGGGATGAATCGCGCTTGTTTTTAATCCTTCCTGTTCGTTACGCTTGCTCTCACTGTGGG
>JAGVJP010000061.1 GCA_020051075.1 Parachlamydiales bacterium | reverse complement strand
GGTTGTGAAAGAGGTTTTTAGTCGTCATGTTTTACCCGAAATGTAAAGTGACTCTCTTGTTTAAAAGAAAAACTGTAACCTGTCAATGATTTTTGACTTCCCAACATAGATAAACGGATAAGTAAGATGATAGGATTGCAGACAAACCTTCAGACAAACAAATGAAAGACCTATCTCCTTTTATCATCACCCCATCCTCCCCATTCTGTAAAAAATTGACAGGATGGGAAAGATATGAAGGATGAGGGGCTTTTTATTTAACAATAGAACTTGTCAGAGATCGTTATTTTTGTTATTCTCTTGTCATTCAAAAATTTCAAATTCAACGAAATACTCTTTATGATCACTCTTGCTAAAATATCAAAAAGTTTTGGAAGCCGCATCCTTTTTGACGATGTCACCATCACCTTCAACGCTGGGAATCGCTATGGATTAACCGGTCCGAATGGTTCGGGAAAAACCACCCTTCTGAAAATCATCATGGGGATGGAAGAACCAACCTCAGGAACGATCACCTTGCCAGATCGTGTAGGAATCCTCCGACAAAATATTGAAGCTTATCAAGATGAAATTGTCATTGACGCCATCATCATGGGCAACCACAGGCTGTGGAATGCATTGAAAGAACGGGATAGGCTCTATGACGTGGAGATGACAGACGAAATCGGCATGCAGTTGGGCGACTTGGAAGGCATCATCGCTGAAGAAGATGGCTATTCGGCTGAGGCTAATGCTGAAGTCATCCTCACCGGAATGGGAATCCCGCAAGAATATTTCCAAGAGAAGATGAAGGCGATCCCCACAGACATCCAGTTCCGCGTCCTCCTGTGCCAAGCTCTCTTTGGAGATCCACAAGCCCTCCTCCTCGATGAACCGACCAACCATCTCGACCTCGAATCCATCGGCTGGCTAGAGAAATTCCTCCACAACTACAAAGGTACGTTAATCGTCATCAGCCACGACCGCCATTTCCTCAACTCGGTCACCACCCACATCGCCGATATCGACTACGAAACCATCATCATCTATCCAGGCAACTACGATGATATGGTGCTAGCTAAGACCTCTGTGCGTGAGCGGTCCGAAGCCGATGCGAAATCGAAAGAAAAGAAAATCGCACAGCTGAGGGAATTCGTCGCTCGTTTCGGTGCTGGAACCCGTGCAAGCCAAGTGCAGTCGCGTCTGCGTGAAATGGACCGCCTCCAGCCGCAAGATCTGAAAAAATCCAACATCCAACGCCCTTACATCCGGTTTATCCCCTGCGAAAAGACACCCGGGAAAATCCTCCTCAAAGTTGAAGATATTGATAAAGGCTATGACGACCTTTCCGTCATCAGAAATTTCTCTTTAGAAATGTGTCGAGACGATAAAATCGGCGTGATCGGCAGCAACGGCAGAGGAAAAACAACGCTTTTAAAGATGTTAGCGCAAGCACTCGCTCCTGATCATGGAAAAATTGAATTAGGACATCAAGTGTTCTTTAGCTATTTTCCACAAAATCATGCCGAAATTGTCGAGAAGGTTGGGCTCCAGACGGCCTTTGACTGGTTGAAAGAGCGGCGGCCAGGGATCTACGACCAAGAAATTCGAAGTGTCATGGGAAAAATGCTCTTTGCTGGAGACGACGCTTTCAAAGAAGTAGCAACGCTGTCTGGCGGAGAAACAGCACGACTGATCTTAGCTGGGATGATGTTGTCCGATCATAACCTATTGATTCTGGACGAACCAAACAACCACTTAGATCTGGAAGCGGTATCAGCCTTGGCGTGGGGTCTTGAAGAGTATAAAGGCAGCGTCATCGTTGCAAGCCATGACAGAGACCTGATCTCAACGGTAGCCAATAGAATCATTGCCTTTGAACCAGATGGAATCCATCTGTTTGACGGTAAATTAGATGAATATTTAGCTCAAAAAAATGGATAAGTGCGGTTGCTTTACAAAGCGTAAGTTTCAAAGTTTTTGTAATCAGAAACAGCATAAAAAATGTGCGGAGCTCCTAAGGCATATTTATAAAAACAGAGTTTCTCAACTTGAATGGGAAGCCGACTGGGAAAATTATCAACAACTTCTGCAATGGATGAGTCAACCCTATGTGGAGGATCAAACAATAGAAATGATCTCCAACCTATGCTATCAGCATGAACTTTCTGCTGGAATTCAACGGAGAGAACATCACCTCCTCCCCCAAGTTGCCAAGGGGGACCGCGAGGAGAGCGCTCCTCGCTGGCCTATCGCCATCTATCTCGACCACCTGCGGTCAGCGCATAATGTCGGAAGCATCATCCGAACGGTTGAAGCTTTTGCCTTGGGATCTGTCTATTTCTCTACCGACACTCCATTCATTGACAATAAACAAGTGCAGAACACCTCTATGGGGACATATCAATGGGTAGAGAGCTTTCAGAACCAGACGCTGCACACGCTACCAAAGCCTATTATTGCATTAGAAACCTGCCCGACAGCAAAAACAATCTATGACTTCAGATTCCCTGCAACCTTTACCCTTGTTGTTGGCAATGAAGAATACGGTTGCTCAGAAGAGACCTTAGCAATGGCTGATGTCATCCTAAATATCCCTCTCAGGGGAAGAAAAAATTCTCTTAATGTAGCAAATGCTTTTGCTCTCATTGCTGGAGAAATTGTTAGACAACGAATCGAACAAGAAGAGATTTTATGACAAAAAAAATTAAAGCACCATCGACGAGCTTAAATAAATCTTCTAAAAAACAGGCTTTGCCTTCTACAACCCATTTCCCTTCCCCTTTTGTAAAAAATCGCAATAAATTGACCGACGAAGAAAAAGTCGATCTGATTGCAGATCATTTTAAAGGGATCATGGATATCTTAGGACTCGATTTAACTGATAACTCCCTTTCAGCAACCCCTTATCGCATTGCAAAGATGTATGTCAAAGAGGTGTTCTCCGGTATGGATGAGAAAAATTTCCCCTCCATCAGCTTCTTTGAAGACACTTTCGACCGCGAAGCTCATCGGAATATGGTTTTCTCCAAAGTCGGATTCACGAGTTTTTGCGAACACCACTTTGTTCCAATGACAGGGTCTGTTTACGTGGCCTATCTTCCCAAAAATAAGTTCATTGGCCTCTCCAAGATCCCTCGAATCGTCCGTTTCTTCGCCCGCCGCCCTCAACTCCAAGAACGGCTCACCGCACAGATTGCAGACTGTATTGCCATTTTAATGGACAGTGAAGATGTTGCTGTATCCATCTGTGCAGAACATTTCTGTGTCTTAGCTCGGGGAATCCAAGATGAACACAGCCACACCATCACAAACGTCCTCAGAGGACAGTTCGACACCAATGCTGAGCTGAGGCGAGAATTCTTTGAAAGCATCAATAGAAACAAAACCTAGGCTAACAAGATCACAGGATAGGGCAGTATAGGCAATATTGCAACTTCCCAACATAGAAAAACAGGATAGGCAAGATCGCTTCGCGGGAGGATATGCAGGCATACGCATCAGGCTAACTCTCTTTTCGTGCCCCTGCCCGTGCCCCTGCCCGTGCCCGATTTGTCCCCTTTATCGTGCCCGAATTTGTCGTGAACGGTAGCGATATTTCAGAGTTTCTCAGACAATTTCGGAGACTCCGGCTCGTTCTCGAAAAGGGACACTCGGGCACGGGCAGGGGGCGTCGGCAGTGTTAGAGCAAGAATCCGAATGCTTGATAGAACTGCCATGGGGGCATTTAATGGCCAGACCCAGCTCAGACCTACTTCTCCAACAACTAACTGATCGACAGGCACTTGTCAAGACTGTTCCTCGCAAAAGCGGAAGAGGACTTCCGCACTCCAAACGCTTCGCGAAGCACAAATTGTGGCTTCGCAAAGCATTTGGAGCACCCAAGCGACTTCGTCTCTCACATCAAAAAGTAACATTCAAACATACGTCTGATCCAGAATTATCCCTCCTCTTTGCGCGTTTGCGTCTTCTTTGCTTCTTAGAGGGAAGCAAAGGGGTTGCTCTGAAATCCGGGTTTAGGAGGAGGGGCCTTTTTCTTTTGCAATTCTTGTTTCGGCATACTCTCAGACTGCTGCATCTGCCTTTTCTGACCTGTGCGAGCAGTCAAGGAGATGCGCTTGCGGGGAATATCAATCTGCAATACTTCAACTTTGATTTTATCTCCCGTCTTCACCACTTCGCTCGGGTGCTTGATGAATTTGTCCGACAACTCAGACAGATGGACAAGCCCATCTTGATGCACCCCGATATCAACAAAAGCGCCAAAGGCTGTGACGTTCGTGACAATCCCCTCCAAACGCAATCCTGGTGTCAGATCCTCCATTGTCGTGATGTCGTCTCGAAATGCTGGGGGTTCGAAAACAGCCCTTGGATCTCGTCCCGGCTTCATCAACTCCTGAATGATATCGGCTAATGTCAGCTCTCCCACTTCTTGATTGACATAACGTTTAGGATCAATGCGTGCAGACAACTCTGGATTAGACACTAACTTTGCCAAAGGCACATCGAGATCTTTGGCCATCTGTTCGACGAGGTCATAGCGTTCAGGATGGACAGCAGAGGCATCCAGGGGATTATCGCCATTGCGGATACGGAGGAATCCTGCGGCCTGCTCGAAGGTCTTAGCCCCGAAACCGGATACCTCTCTCAACTGCTTGCGCGTTCTGAATGCTCCATTTTCCTCACGATGCTTGACAATCTTTCGCGCGAGTGTTTGTCCGATGCCAGACACATAGGACAGCAACGAAGCACTTGCCGTATTGAGATCGACCCCCACACCATTGACGCAGCTTTCCACCACATACTGCAGCTGATCTTGGAGGAGAGGCTGATAGACGTCATGCTGGTATTGACCCACTCCGATCGATTTAGGTTCAATTTTAACCAACTCCGCTAAGGGGTCCTGCAGCCTTCTTGCGATCGATATTGCCCCCCGAATCGTTAAATCCAGAGTTGGGAATTCTTCTCGTGCGGTTTCAGAAGCGCTATAGATGCTCGCTCCAGATTCATTGACAGGGACCACCAATGTCGACGTGCAGCCGGCTTCTTTGAGCATTTTTCGGATAAAGCTTTCAGTCTCCCGTCCTGCGGTCCCGTTGCCGACAGCAACGGCATAAGGTTTGTAAGTCTCTATCAGCTTAAGCAAGGTCAGACGCCCTTGGTTCTGAGCTCCCTCCCCTTGAGAAAGGTAGACGGTAGCAGATTCCAGATATTTTCCCGTCTCATCCACAACCGCGCATTTGCAGCCTGTGCGTATTCCTGGATCAACTCCTAAAACAGGACGTCCCCCCAGAGGCGAAGCCAGCAATAGGTGGCGTAAATTATCAGCAAAGACCGCTACTGCAGCATGATCGGAAGCGAGTTTGAGATCCACCCGTATATCCGTTTCAACGCTGGGGGATAATAATCTTTTAAACGAATCATCGATCGCTTGCTGAAGCAGCGCTGCCCAAGGCGACGAAGGATTCAATCGTAAGTGTTTTGCAATCTGTTTGATGACAGGATCGCTTTCGATGGTGATAGAGAAATCGAGGAACTCTTCCTTTTCCCCTCTTCGGATGGCAAGGTATCTATGAGAAGGAATGGTCCTCACAGACTCTTTAAAATCATAATACTGTTCGAACTTGGACGGTGCATTCATCTTATCCGACCGCACCTTAGAAACAACGATCCCGTCATTGGCAAAAACCTCTCTGACCATAGCTCGAATCGCCGCATCTTCTGCAATGATTTCTGCGACGATGTCCCGCGCTCCGGCTAATGCAGCGTCTGCATCATCAACCCCTTTTTCAGCATCGACATAAGATTGAGCAGCATGAAGAGGTGTTTGATTCAGCGGCTGTTCTAACATGAGAAGAGCCAACGGCTCCAGTCCTTTTTCGCGCGCAATCATCGCACGGGTCCGTCTTTTTGGCTTATAAGGCAGATAAAGATCTTCTAAAGTTGTCTTAGAGGTGCACTGGAGAATTTGATCGCGCAATCCCTCGGTGAGCTTGCCTTGGCTCTCTATCGAAGTTAAAATCGTTTGACGCCTATCCTCCAGTTCTTGCAAATAGGCATTCCGCTCTTGAATCGCTTTGATCTGAACTTCGTCGAGATTACCGGTGGCCTCTTTTCGGTACCGCGCAATGAATGGAATGGTATTCCCACTCTCAAGAAGTTCAATCACAGCTTTGACGGAAGCCTGTGAAAGTTGGAGTTCTCCGGCGATTTGGAGAATGAAGGGACGATCGGTTTTATGCTGCATGAATTCCTCTTGAGAAGCTGATGAATGAAAACCCTAAAAATATAAGGAACCAACTCCTGGAATGCAAGGGAATTTCAATTTTTTCAGTAGACACAAAAGTAATACCGTATTACAATAGTAGTTAACGAGGGGGTTATCATGTCGGTAAATTCGAATAGAAGAAAATCAACAAATCCTAGATATTCTTCGAGGCTCACATCGAAACATCAAGCAACAATACCCAAAGAAATCAGAACGCATCTTCATCTTGAAAGCGGCGACGAGATTTTATATGAATTATTGCCGGACAATACTGTCATTGTACGAAAGACTTACCCTTTGGATCTCAGTTATCTCCAAGCTCTTACCTCAACAATGAATGAATGGGAATCAGATGAAGATGAAGAAGCCTACAAAAACCTATGATCATTACGAAATTGTCAGGGTCCCTTTCCCTTTCACGGATGTGAATACAACAAAAGTACGTCCGGCGCTCATTTTATCCTCAGCCAAATATTTTAATGCAAAAGTCGGAATGAGTATCATGGCGATGATAACGTCTGTGAAAGAAAATCAAATCCTATGGCCTACAGACATTATCATAGAGAATCTTCATTCCACAGGCCTATCGTCACCTTCCATCATTCGTTTCAAATTATTTACACTTGATCATCGTTTAATTCTCGGTCATTTAGGCTACCTACAGGGAAAAGATTTAGATGGTGTTCAGCAAAAACTAAAAACCGTTTTAGTTTTGTGACCATATTTAAGAAGATTCTGACATTATATAGTTTAAAAATTGTTAGTGTTTCGATACAATTACCTTGCTATGTGTTTAAACAATATAATTTAGGAAAATGATTTATGAGCAATATGACCGTCATGGGTAGTCCAAATGTTCTCTCGCTTATCCCATCCACAGTGCGGCGTGAAGAGTGGTTAGCAAGAGCTAGAACCTATCTTTGGCCTGAGCTCACTCCAGAAGATGCTTTAGTTGCCGCTAACAATGCATTAGCACCCCATCAAGGGGAAGGTCTTCGATTAGTCGGATTTGACGCACCAAGCACTTATCTACTAATCAACAGCACGTTGAACCGCACCGATTTTCAAGCGAACCCACAACGAGATTGGAATAATTGGCGACTGCAACGAGGAGATGATCACAGCGCAATACCCGATGATTCCGCTGCTAGATTCTTTCAGCGAGAATTAGGTTTTACAACGAGCCCAGCTTTCGATGATCAACATTCAATTAGACATAATAGGTATTTGCCCGAAGCGACTTTCCTTGGTCTTGTTCAAACACGCGTCCGAGTAGTTGTAAGAAATCTCTTTGGGATGCCGTAACCTGAAGAGATCATAAATAGGTGTGAACTGTCCCCAGGCCTGACGGCCTTACCACTACCAATTTTTTCAGCGCGAAGCGTTTGGAGTGCGGAAGTCCTCTTCCGCTTTATCGACGAACAGCATTGATAAGAGCTTGTGGATAAACCATAGTTAGTTTTTAGGCGATAGCCCGAGATGTAGGTAAGCTTGAGGGAAAATAGGAGATACTCAGCGCTGCGCGAAGCGGTAGAGTAATTCAAAAGACACGAATGTCCAAAAAATTGATCTAGAATAAAGCGAAAGAGGACTTTCGCACTCCAAACGCTTCGCGTACCCAAAGTTTTTCTAGGGCTTCGCGGAGCCTTTGAAGCACCAACCTCATCTTATCTTTCCTATCATCCCCATCCTGTAAAATTTTTTATCCTGCCCATCCTGCCGCTTGCGATCTTGCATATCCTGTTCTTTGCTTATCCTGTGTATCTATGATGGGATCTTGAGTACTTTGCCTGGAGTCAGGTTGTCCGATTCTAACTTGTTTTCGGCTTTCAGTTTATCTACCTTCACATTAAATTTCTTTGAGATCTTCCATAGCGAATCCCCTTTCTGCACCACGTACGTCTGGGAACGACTTGTCTGCGGCTTTGACTGTGGCTGCGGCTGTGGCTGTGGGCGTGACTGAGGCTGTGCTGCGGGCGCTGGGCGAGCAGCAGCGATGGGCGGCTTTTCTTTGGGACGTTCTGCCGGTATTGCCGCCGGAACGGGTTTTGGTTTGACAACAGCCGGCAACTTCTTGCTAACGGCAAAGCGTTGAAGAACTGCAGGCTCTTCCCATTTATTGGGGATCTCTTCCCCTGCATTGCTGTAGAGCCATATCGCGGCTTGCTGCCAGACGGCGCTGCTACGTGGACTTGCCAACAGCTCTTTAGCAAACAGCACCCCTTCGACACAGTCGATGGGCAGCTGTTTGAGGAGGGCGATCACTTGATGATCTTCTAATTTCATGATTGCAAAATCCCATTCTGTCTTCACCAGAAGCCGTGCAGCAGCTGGAGAGCCTGCTTTGAGGTAATCGAGGAGGAACTTCAATCTCCTTGCAGAAGATTGATCATGCAGTTTACGCTGTTCTGTGACGAATTGTTTGAGCAAAGGCCAGGACCCCTCAAGCAATAGGTCTAACATCTCTTCGCTTTTTACAGTCCGGTCAGCACGATTGAGGAGCCGCTCAATGGTCCAAAACTCCGGTGTTAGGAAAAATGTTTCAACGAGCGTTGAATCAAACGTTCCGCTGCTTTTTTGTGTCTGCAGCAGAGCATAGAGACCTTCGGCAGTGAGAGGCCATCGCTCTGTCGTTGCAAATTGAAACAGGTGGTTAAATTGTTTTTCTGTCAGAGCAGGGTAGATCGCGAGGGTGAAAGGGAGATTTTGAGCATCTGGCTTCCAAGCAAAAAGACGCTTCTGCTTAGGTTGAAGACTTTTAGGAAGTGCTCGAACCATGTCGAAGTGGTGGAAAGCAACAAGGCAAGCGAGAGCCAGATCTCTTTCAGCATAGCCGTTTTCAACGACCTGGCGGTTCTGTAAACGGCTTGCAAGCTCAGCAAAGGGAAGTTGAGACAGCTGATTCAAGAGTTCTGTTGCGTTGCGCAGATCGGCAAGGGGGATCTGCTGCTGTTCATACGTCGCAGGTTTCAGCTCGCAGTAGGGCGTCGGTGGGCGTTCATGCATCATCCAATAGATCAATAAGGAGAGAACGCCGATGTTGATGACACCGCTGATCATCAGAGCATGGCTGAGTTGTCTGACACGGCGCAAATGTACGGGGATTTCAAGATTCATTGATTCAACGACTCAACACAAAATTTCACGATGAGGACTCTTTAGAAATTGTTCAATTTATTATTTAACACTTCCTTATTCAACCGCTCAGCTAGGTGATCCAGCTCTCGATTAAGTTCTGAGGGGAAGTGTTCGGCGAACAACTTAAAATAATTTTTTAATTCATCAATTTCCTTCCCCCATTCTTTAGGATCAACAGCAAACAACTGCTCCATTGCGCCGGGGGGGAGGTCGATCCCTTGCATATCGATCGCTCCTTGGGAAGGGAGAAATCCAATCGGTGTTTTCACAGCATGATCGGAACCAGAAACTCTCTCAAAAATCCATTTCAGCACCCGGCTGTTTTCGCCAAAGCCTGGCCACAGAAACTCTCCATCCTTCCCTTTCTTAAACCAGTTGACAGCATAAATACGGGGGAGATGTTCGGGGTGATTTTTTTCGACCGCGAGCCAATGGGCAAAATAATCGCCCATATTATACCCACAGAAAGGGAGCATAGCAAAAGGGTCATGACGTAGTTTTCCGACGTCTCCTGTTGCTGCTGCTGTCGTCTCCGAAGAGATCGACGCTCCCAAAAATGTTCCGTGCTGCCAATTTAATGCTTCACACACCAACGGGACCGTCGATGCTCTCCTCCCTCCAAAGAGAATGGCTGAAATCGGAACGCCCTGAGGACTTTCCCACGCAGGGTCTATGGCTGGACATTGCGAGGCAGGCACTGTGAAGCGGGCGTTGGGTTGAGCAGCCTTTTCATTGGACTGTGGAGTCCACTCATGGCCAAGCCAGTTAATCGCATGTCCAGGAGGCTCTTTGCTCATCCCTTCCCACCAGACATCACCTTCATCAGTCAGTGCAGTATTGGTAAAAATGGTATTATGACTGATTGTCAGCATCGCCTCCGGATTAGACTTCATGGAAGTGCCTGGGGCGACGCCAAAAAATCCTGCTTCAGGGTTGATGGCATAGAGCCTGCCATCGGAACCAAATCTCATCCAGGCGATGTCATCTCCAACGGTTTCGACTTTCCATCCAGGTATGGTTGGCATCATCATCGCCAGGTTCGTTTTCCCGCAAGCACTTGGAAAAGCGGCAACGAAATACTTCTTTTCCCCCTCGGGATTGGTGATGCCGAGAATGAGCATATGCTCTGCAAGCCACCCTTCGTCGCGAGCCATGACAGAGGCGATGCGCAAAGCGAAACACTTTTTCCCAAGGAGTGCATTGCCGCCATAGCCGCTTCCATAAGACCAGATCTCTCGCGTTTCGGGGAAATGGACGATCGCCTTATCTTGGTTATTGCAGGGCCAAGTGGAATCGCTTTGTCCTTTTTCTAAGGGCATTCCGACAGAGTGCATACAAGGGACAAAAGTCCCTCCTTGAATAAGATTCCAAGCTTCTTGGCCCATTCGAGTCATCATCCGCATATTGCAGACGACATAGGGTGAATCTGTCAGCTGTACCCCTAATGAAGAGAGCGGTGACCCCACAGGACCCATGCTGAAAGGGATGACATACATCGTCCTCCCCTTCATCGACCCATTGAAAAGCTTCTTAAGCTCTTGCTTCATGAGGACTGGGTCGCGCCAATGGTTCGTTGGACCGGCATCTTCTTCTTTTTCTGAGCAGATAAAGGTTTGATCTTCAACGCGGGCGACATCTAACGGGTCGGAGCGGCATAAGAAGCTGTTTGGACGTTTAGAGGGGTTGAGTGGAGTGAATACCCCCTTTTGAACAAGCTCGCGGCATAGGGCATCATACTCTTCTTGCGATCCATCGCAATAATGAACAGCATCAGGTGTGCACAGGGCAACCATCTCTTCGATCCACTGTTCTAATCGTTCATGCTGCATTGGGCAATCTCCACCAAATGAATCTAATAGAACTTACGTTTCTTGAATTTATCCAAGTATTCTAAAGCTTTGCCCGTCCCTAAGCAGACGGCAAGAAGAGGATTAGAGGCGACGATGACAGGCAATCCCGTTTCTTTAATGAGCGCCTTGTCCAACCCTTTGATGAGTGCGCCTCCTCCAGCTAACACCATCCCCCGCTCGACGAGGTCTGCAGCCAATTCAGGAGGGCATTTTTCAAGAGTTAGTTTAACGCTCTCGATCACTTGTTGAATAGGTTCAGCTAAACATTCGCGGATTTCAACGGAGTTAATCCGTTTTGTGACGGGCAGTCCTGCCACTTGGTCCCGTCCGCGCACCTCCATTTCCAATTCATTGCCGCCAAGAGGGTAGGCGGAGCCGATAGCAATTTTAATTTCCTCGGCAGTGCGAGGGCCGATCATCAGGTTATAGGTACGTCGCATGTAGTTGATGATGCATTCATCAAATTCATCGCCCGCAATACGCAGAGAGCGCGATTCCACGATACCGCCCAGGGAGAGGATGGCAATTTCTGTTGTTCCGCCGCCAATATCGATGATCATGCTGGCACAGGCTTCATGCACAGGGAGGTCCACTCCTATGGCAGCAGCCATGGGCTCTTCGATGAGGAATACCTCTTGAGCTCCTGCGTGGAGGGCGGAATCTTCAACGGCGCGCTTTTCCACTCCAGTGATCCCTGAAGGGACTGCGATCAAAATCTTAGGACGGAACAAGCTGCGAGAAGGGGTGACCCGTTTGATCAAAGCTTTCAGCATCCCTTCAGCAATCTCGAAGTCAGCGATAACGCCATCTTTCATGGGGCGTACAGCATGGATCCTTCTAGGGGTTTTTCCAAGCATCGCCTTCGCTTTGTGGCCGACAGCAAGAACCTCATTAGTGCTAGCGTCGACAGCAACAACAGAAGGTTCGGCCAGGACGATTCCCTTGCCTTTAACAAAAACGAGAGTATTTGCAGTACCAAGGTCGATTCCAATATCATTGGAGAAGACCCCTCTGAAACGATGAAGCTGACCGAAAGCCGAACGAAAAAAATTGCTCACCGTCCCTTGAAAACTCTGTTGTTGTTTTTTGCTCATTCTATGAAACCTTAGCTAAAGAAAATTATGTTTGAAGCAGCTCGAGTACTTCTTCCCAGGTGAGTTTAGCCATCATATCTTCATCATGGCTCACAAGATCTTTGACTAAGCTTTTCTTACGATTGTGAAGTTCTAAAATCTTTTCCTCAATCGTATTCGATGTAATCAACTTATAGGAGGAAACGGAGTTTTTCTGTCCGAGGCGATGAACACGGTCTGTCGCCTGGCTCTCAACCGCTGGGTTCCACCACATGTCATAGTGAATGACTGTATCAGCCCCAACGAGATTTAATCCCGATCCCCCAGCTTTCAAAGAGACTAGGAAGACGGGAATATTTTGATCTTCATTGAATTTTTTCACAATACTTAAACGATTTTTGCTCGAACCATCTAAATATTCGAACCGAATCCCTAACTTTTGAAGGTCTTCTCTCATGATATTGAGCATTCGCGTATATTGACTAAATATAACAGTTTTATGATTCCCTTCCATTAAAGTCTGTAGAAGTTCTAACATCATATCATATTTTGCTGAATCGCCATTTTCCGCTTTATCTTTGGCAAAGATGGCAGGATGGCAGCAAATTTGCTTTAAACGAGTCAATGTTGCCAACACATGGATTTGAACGCGGTCAAAGCCCTCTTTCCTGACCAGCTGGGATAGCTCTTCTCTAGCAGACTTGGCATATGAGCGGTAGAGATCTTGCTGCACTTCTGATAAGTTGCAGTGATAGATGATCTCTGAAACTGGGGGAAGGTCGTCCAGAACCTCTTTTTTCATGCGGCGCAAAATGAATGGGGCCACCTTGCGGCGCAATCCCTCCAGATTCTTCTTCCCTTGATTCGGGACGGATGTGCGGAGGTATTTTTCAACAAAACGGTCATATGAGCTAAGCAGACCAGGCATTAAGAAATCGAATAAACTCCACAATTCTTCCAACGAATTCTCAATTGGAGTCCCTGTCAAAATGAGGCGATGGGAAGCCTGAATCATTTTAACAGATTGAGCGTTTCTTGTGCTGCGGTTTTTAATATGCTGGGCTTCATCTAAGATGGCATATCCAAAGGGGTGTTGTTTGTAAAATTCGATATCTTTTTGCAGCAAAGTATAAGAAGTAATGACGATGTCAAAACTGTCTACATCGCTCAGAAGCTTCTTGCGCTGTGTAGGGTTTCCATCAACAGGCAAAATCCTAAAATTAGGGTTGAACTTTAAAAATTCCTCTTTCCAGTTATAAACTAAAGAGGTCGGACAAACGACAATCGACTTTGCTTTAGGGAAGCTTTCATGATATTGCGTAAGTGTTGTAATTGCCTGTAAAGTCTTTCCTAGACCCATATCATCGGCTAATATCCCATTTAAATGCATCTTGCGGAGACGGTCCAGCCAATGGATCCCTTCAATCTGATAGTTACGGAGAGAGGCTTGAACGCTATTTGGAATTTCAGAAGGCTCGCAAGGCACTTCTCCTAACATCTGTTTTTGGATCTGCAGCAGTTTTTTAGAAATCGAAAATTCAATGGGCAATCCAGCAAATAACTCAGCATCCAAGCTCGCTAAACTCCAAAGAGGGCGCTTCTCAATGTGGTTTTCCAATAAGTTCATCCCCATGTCGTCAAAAATCTGAACAACGTGAGAAAGCCTTTCTAAATCGAGCACTAAAATCTTGTGTGTCCCTGTTGAAGAGTCCCCTTTCTTTTTCCGTTTCCCCCCTTTTGCCGAAGAGAGTTCAATATAAGGTCGCTTCGAAGAGAGGCAGTCCCACAATAAATCGACCGTTGTTCCGTGCAAGTAACCGTTAACTTCTAATTCAACTTCATAGCAATCGACTTGTTTTGCTTCGCGCAATTTCAACTTAAAAGTCGTATCATCATAAATAAATTGATCCAGGAGATTCTCTGGACAGTTGAATTTGACGAATTGTTGAAAAGCAGGAATCGTCTCTGTCATAAATTCAACAATCTTTTTCTCATTTTTCGCTGAAAATAACCCTTGCATTGGGTCATACATAAAGTCTTGGAAGAGGTTGTCAATGATATTTTGCTCTTCTGCCAAGTTTCGTGCTAAAACCCCTTCCGGTTTAACAAAGGCTGTGATCTCACTGACAGTGAGCTGAACCGCCGCTGCCGGGACTCTTAAATCGCCATACAGAAAAGATAATGAAGCTTCAAATTCACCATCGAGATAGTGGATGTCGCATTCTGCAGTAATCTGGCCAGCAAATGGAAGGGTGACAAATCGCTCAATGCATTCTTTATTAGAAACTTCTGAAAACCGCATCAACTCGGGCATTGCATTTTCAACAAATGTTCCAAACAATGGCTCAGGGATTGTCATATCTCGAATATTCGAGAGGCTTCGGAGATGCCTTCTTCTGACATTTTGCTGAAAGACATAATAAGTGCCTTGATAGATCATCCCAGGCTGTGAAGATTCAAATAGCTGAGCCTCCTCGCAAGTAATCATCGTTGAGTCTTCAAGGAGAATAGAAGGCTTCAACAAAATCTTAGGAGCAGGAACCTCTAAATAATCCAATTCAAAATGGATCATCGCAGGAGTTCTTGACATGCACAAAGGCTCTTCGATCGTGTTCGCATACACACAAGGCAAAGGCTTTCTGTCAATGCCGTCATCGTTTATACAGGAATTATTTTCTCGAGCTGCAAAAGAATAAGCCGTTGCAAGAAGCGCTCCAAAAACCTCCACATCGATCAGTGCTGACCTCTGAGGCTGTTTATTATCTGCCTTCTGTTCAGGATAACGGGCGCTCTCAACGATAAGCTTCAAAATTTTTGAACTGGTTTCATCAAATGACCCCTCAGAGAAGAAATACCGCTTATTCCCGATGTAGATCGACTCTTCATAGCGCACCGCATCGAGAAATGGTTTCACCTGGAGGATATTCAATGATTTCGATCGATAGGGAAGCCGGAGTGCAAGCTGAATCTCTACCGGCAAATTCTCGTTCCCCTTCTGGAAATTAGAGACAATGATGACCGCTAACTCCGCCTTATCTTGTACCAGTTCTTCCTCGGGATGGAAAAAGGGAGATCTTCCCAAAAGATGAGATGAATTAATATACTCGTCCAACAACTCCTTCTGGAACTTCTTCCCTTGACGAACCGTCTCCTTAGTTTCGGCTTCTTTGAACGTTTTTTGGAGATGGGCTTTCTCATCATCGTCAACATGAGGAGCTTCTAAATCGGTCTCTTTGGAATAGGCCACCACCAGCTCATTGAAATGATCTTCCAGATAGAAGAGAACAGCAGCTAAATGCAAGCAGTCATATTTGTAGGTGCAGTCGCAGTCTGAGTCGTTGATCGTCGACTCATTCCGATCAATTTCCAGTTCAGACTCATAGCAGTGGTCATAAGCGCCCATGACGCGGCAACTAAAACGAACGGCATCTGGCTTCAAGTGGATAATCTTGGTCGACACCACCATTTTTTTATCATGGAGCGCTTTACCCTCTTTTAATATAGCTGGAGAGAAATCATGTTTAAGCTTGCGAAAATTTAACATTTTGGTCTCTTAGGTGGTGTTTTCTTTCTTGTTAAGCTCTCAAAAATCTTTTCGATGAAACGATAGAGATTCACCAGACGCCGGTATACAAAATTTTCAAATAATTCGTCCAGCAGTATTGTTCTTAATAAGAAGATAAAGTTACCCAATCTGGTCAGAAGAAGTAATTAACGCGAGTTTTGGATAAGAACACTCTGAAAATGGCACATCTCCCTAGCGTACACCTTGGTGACCTCAAAAAACATGTAATATATGAATATTTTCCTTGATAATCAAGTTTTTTACTCTTATAGTCTTGAAAAAATATCCCATACATAAGATAATAAAACCAAACGGATAGTGAAATATGGTGTATAAGCCTTTAGACAAGAAGATTTTCCTCCGTTACATAAAGTTAGCTAGTTGGTCTCTTGAAAAAGGAGGAATTGACTGGAACTTATATGACGAGAACGGTGTTTTTCTCTGTTCAATAAAAATTGCACATGGGAAAAACACAAAAGAAGAGGTTGTCGCTAATAGCGTAACAGAAAAAATTTTTAAGGAAAAAGGGTTGACATGGCCTCCAAAGAAGAAAAAGAAATAGATTTGCATTTAGAAGCAGCTCTAGAAGAAATTGGGGAGATAAAACCTTGGTATAGCAAGAAATTTAATGCTTGGATTTTCTCACACTCTTTATATCCTGTGGAGTATGCGGGTGATACCAAAGAAGAGGTTATCCAAAATTATCCCTTGTACATGCGAGAGTTTATCAAACATCGTTTGCAAGGCCGTCTTGCTTCTATCATGGAACAAAAAACAAAGGGGCATGGAGGAACGAGGGAAGGAGCGGGTCGTCCTACAGGGATAAAGGAAGAAAAAACAAGAGTCTATTTACCTCAAGATATTGCACATTGGATTAAACAGCCTGGAACAATCACACACATTAGACAGCTCATCAGCGCATACAGATCGTTATAATCATTTCCTAACAGGAGTTTACCAACCATCACTCACCTTTCAAAAAATTGATTGGGTTGACTTTAAACTTCTTCCCTAAGGCAAGAGCTTGCTTGACACTCAGCTGTGAACGACCTTTTTTTTGATGGAGATATTCAGACACCTGACTCTGTGAATGAAAACAGTCAGGAACCAAACTTTTTTGCAAGATGTTATCCTCTTCCAACAGAGCTTTTAGGAATTCATGAGGAGCAATATCCGAAGCTGCGCGAACATGTTGTGTTTTGTCATATTCATCCAATAGCAACAATAGAATGTGCTGATAAGAAGTTATTTCCTGAGGAAAGTATTCGTCAAATGCAAAGCCAAGATATTGTAACATTCTTTCAGCTTTAAGAGCGGTTTTTTCATCCAACATTCAGTAATCGATCGATTTGCAATTATCTTCATATTCGAAATTGTATAAATTCGCAATTTACGAAGCAACACAAAAAACTGCACCAACCTGAGTTTTGTATTTTTATCCTTGCTGAAAATAAAGAGGTCCTATTATATTCTTTCTTCATTAGGCTGTACAGTGCGGGTGTAGCTCAGTTGGCAGAGCATCACCTTCCCAAGGTGAATGTCGTGAGTTCGAATCTCATCACCCGCTACCGAAGCCTATTGTTGTTTGATTTTTTGCGGGTGTAGCTCAGTGGTAGAGCATCACGTTGCCAACGTGAGGGTCGTGAGTTCGAATCTCATCACCCGCTAGGTCTTTTGCAGTTTCATTGTTTTGCGGGTGTAGCTCAGTGGTAGAGCATCACGTTGCCAACGTGAGGGTCGTGAGTTCGAACCTCATCACCCGCTTCATTAGTAAGATCACCAAACCGGCATCTCGTTGATTTTGTCTATTTATTTCAACTCGATGAAAGCCTATCACCATCATGAGGTAAACCTGTGACAACGCAAAACAAAGAACACGAAAGTTCTTCTTCATTCAGCAATGAACATTTGCAAGTAGAGGTCTCGCGAAAACCTCATTGTAGAGTTATCGTTGACATCACTGTCTCTCCCCAAGGAGCTCAAGCCGCCTACCAAAAAGCTCTGAAGAACATCAATAAAGAGGTCTCTATCCCAGGTTTTCGAAAGGGGAAGGCTCCAATCTCAATGATCCTTGCAAACTATCAAAAAGCGATTCAATCCGAATTTCAAGAAGTTGCGTTACAAACTGCCTTTGTTGAGGGGCTATCTTTAGCAGATATTCATCCCCTGAAAAAAGGTTATGTCGGCCACCCAAAAGTCCAAGAATGTTCACCAGAAAAAGGGGTTCACTTTTCTGTCGAGATCGAAGAACATCCTATCGTCCCTACTGTCAATCTTGACGACCTCGTCATTGAGAAAGCGTCCAAACCTGAAACGACTGATGAAGAGGTTGCAAATGCATTATGGCAAGTCCAAATGCAGTTCGTTGCTTATGAAGAAATCAAAGACCGCCCAGTCGAGCAAGATGATTTTGTCGATATCTCCGTCACGCTCTTAAGCGACCCTCCACAACAAGCAATCGACAATCAACGGACTCAAGTCAATCAAAAAGGCCTCCCCAGCTGGTTATTGAAAAATGTCCTTGGTCTTGAAGCTGGACAAAGCGTTGAGGGATTCACTGAACCATCAAAAGATCAAGAACAAGCCGACTTTCAGCCAACGCCCTACCAGTTGACGATTCATGGAATATATCAAGGAACATTTCCAACACAAGATGATGAACTAGCCACCCGAGTGGGTCTGAAAACTTTAGACGAATTAAAGGAGAAAATCAGAGAACGGCTCTCCCACCAACTAGACGAAGAGTTTTATCGGGGTGAGGTAAGAAAGCTAGAACAATGCCTCTTTGAGAAATATTCCTTTTCTATTCCAAAATCAACGATCGAAGCGCGTGCAAACTATTATCTACAGCAATTCCTGCAAGCAGAACAGCGTTCCGACCTTGGAGCAAAAGAACTGAGCAAACTCAAAAATGATTTTGAACAGCATTCTGAAAAGGTCTTAATACTCAGCTATTTATTATCTAAAATTGGGTCTGATCAACAAATTCAAATCAACGAAGAAGATGTGAAACAAGAACTGCTTCGCCAGATTGCGTTGATCCCTAGCGGTCAAAACAGTCTTGACATCTATTCCAAGAACGATAATCTAAAACAGGAAATTCACGACATCGCTCTTACGAGAAAAGTCAAACAATTTTTACTTGACCACACAAGAAGAGTGAGTAGTTGACACTTGCCTAAATAGAGTTGGTTCGTTATATTAGAGCAAAAGCTTCAACACAAGGAAAACCTCTATGCCACAACACAGACCCAAAATGTCCTTGACTCCCTACGTTATTGAAGACACCGGAAGGGGTGAGCGCTCAATGGACATCTATTCCAGATTATTAAAAGACAGAATTATCTTCATCGGTACCGACATCAGCGATCAAGTGGCTAACGTTGTTGTTGCTCAGCTCCTATTCTTGAAAATGGAAGATCCAAAAAAAGATATTCACATATATGTCCACTCAACAAATGGATATATCACCTCTGGATTAGCCATTTTCGACACAATGGCGTATTTAGGATGTGATATCAACACATACTGCATCGGACAAGCTTCTTCAGTAGGAGCGCTTATCTTGACGGCAGGAACCAAAGGAAAACGCTTTGCCCTTCCAAATAGCCGGATCATGATCCATCAACCTTACGGGGGTGTTGGAGGGTCTTTTGCCGACATTGCATTGCAAGCGAAAGAAATCCTGGAATTGAAAAAGCACTTGAACCGCATCATGTCAGAGTGTACTGGGCAATCCATAGACAGAATTGCGATAGATTCTGAACGGGACTTCTACATGAGCCCTCATGAAGCCAAAGACTATGGCCTAATCGACGAGGTGATCATTCCGAAGAAAAAAACAGCTTAACGCCCTCATTAATATTTAGGAAACCGGTTATGACTCAAAAAAACAAGAAAGAGTTAGCTTGTTGTTCCTTCTGTGGAAGAACAGAAGAAGCTGTAGAAAAATTGATTTCTGGTCCCAGTGTGTTCATCTGTGATAAATGTGTCCGATTGTGCACAGGCATACTCGACAAAAAAGCACCAGCCAATTACGACTTTAAAATCTTAAAGCCAAAAGAGCTAAAGCAGAAATTAGACGAGTATATCATCGGCCAAGAGAGCGCGAAAAAAACAATTTCAGTTGCAGTCTATAACCATTACAAACGGATCAAAGCAAAAAGCAAAGATTCCGGCGTTGAGTTCAGCAAATCCAATGTTTTGTTATTTGGCCCAACAGGCTCCGGAAAAACCTTAATCGCAAAAACATTGGCTTCGATTCTCGATGTACCTTTTACGATTGCTGATGCCACAACACTGACAGAAGCTGGTTATGTGGGAGAAGACGTTGAGAACATCATCTTACGGTTGCTCCAGGCCGCTGATTACGACGTTGCAAAAGCTGAACTCGGAATCATCTACATTGATGAGATAGACAAAATTAACCGAACAACCGCCAATGTATCGATTACCCGAGATGTGTCAGGCGAAGGCGTCCAACAAGCGCTTCTTAAAATCGTCGAAGGGACAATCGCCAACGTCCCTCCAAAAGGCGGACGAAAACATCCTAACCAAGATTATATCAAAGTCAATACAGAGAATATCCTCTTCATTGTGGGAGGAGCCTTTGTCAACCTTGAGAAAATCATTGCAAAGCGGCTTGGGCGAGGAACAATAGGATTTGACAGCAAGAATAAAGAAGTGATCGACCCGACACAAAAAAGTTTGCTTCTTTCCAAAGTTGAACCTGAAGATCTCATTCAATTCGGAATGATTCCAGAATTCGTGGGACGATTTAACAGCATTGCCAACTGCAATGAACTTGCAGTCGAGGATTTAATCAACATTCTGACTGAACCGAAAAATGCTGTGATCAAACAATTTATCGCGATGTTCGAACACGAAGGGGTTAAGCTCCAATTCACAGAAGATGCCTTGAAAGCCATCGCCAAACAGGCTATTGCTGCAGGAACAGGAGCACGGGCTCTGCGGTTGATCCTTGAAAATCTGATGCGTGAACTGATGTTTGACGTCCCTTCCGATGATTCGATCAGTGAAGTGCTGATAGAAGAAGAGACAGTCACAGAAAAGAAACCACCTATCATCAAACGGACCGATCAAAAAATCGCGTAAACAAGATAAGCAGGATAAGCAAAGGACAAAAACAGGATAGGCAGGATCGCTTCGCGGCAGGATAGGCAGGATAAAAAGGATGGGAAAAGATAATAAAATGGGAAAGATCGATTGAACTTTTTTGAGAAATAAAAAAAGGTAGACTATCATTTCTATTTTTTTTATCATTTCCATCCTTCTTATCCTGTTTTTTTATCCTGCCTATCCTGCCGCGAAGCGATCCTGCCTATCCTGTTTTTTTGTTTATCTTGTATATCTTGTTTATAGCGGGGATAGTTCATGAAAAGCAAAGAGGATTACTTATTTCTTCCTGCCCCCCTGTTCATGATCCGTACCCCTCTGTTGCCGATAGAACAATTTTTTCAGATGGTCCATCAAGACAATCTCAACGACCATCTCTTGAAGCTCTATTCCACGAACTCATCTATCCGCCAAGCCATTTTGATTGCTTCCCCTTCTTTGGACGAAGCGTTGAAGGCCATCCATTCGAAAACGGCCAAAGACAAAGATCAAATTTTTTCAAGCCTCCTCAAATATGTCTTAAGGATGGCTACGCGCCCAACGCCTTTTGGCTTATTTGCCTTTATTTCGGCGGGGTCGTGGGGGGAAAGAGCAGCGGTTCACTTTGAACATGGGGCGATCAGACAACGAGCACGGCCTGATATGGAGTGGCTTTTTTCAGTCATCGACCGCATCTGCCACACTCCCGCCTTCTTTCCCGCACTTCCAATCAGAAGCAATCCTCTCGTCACCTATTCAGTTGGTCGATATTACTTAGATCACGTTCGCAAAACAGAAGATGATAAAGGAAAAAAAAAGCTATCGATTCGAGCCACCCCTCTCACGTCAACCTTATTGGAGATTGCAAAATCTCCTATCACCATCGAAGAGGCAGAAAGGCAGTTATTAGAAAGACACCCTATGCTCCAACGAGAGAAAATCTCCGAGGTGATCTCAACGCTAGTCGAACAACAATTTCTTATTTCCCATTTACATCCCACACTACTGACCACGACCCCATTTGAAGATCTGCTAAAAAAACTCGCCTCTCTTCCCCTTGAGAGCTCGCCTTTTGCTCTTTTAGGAGAAATCGCTGAAGAGATCAAAGAATACAATAACAACGAGAACGTGGATGATCGATATCAGCGGTTTCATGCGATTCAAGAGAAGATGGAAGGGTTGGCAACGTCTGCGCATTACCTGCAAGTGGACGCTGCATATGAGAAAGGAGGCAAAGCTGAAACCTTACCGCAAGAAATTGGCTATGAGCTTGCCCGAGCTGTTGAAGTCTTATGCAAGCTCTCCTACAAGAAAAGAGAGCAGGGGGGGCTGGATGCCTATCGCAGAAAATTTCTGGAGAGATATAGCGGCCGTCAAATCCCCCTGCTAGAACTTTTAGGAGAGCAGGGATTAGGACCTCCAGAACATTATCAAGACCCCAATAAACGGGAAATCGGAGACTCCTCTAAACAGTCAAAATTCAACCAATGGCTCACTCAGGAATATTGTTCATGCTTGCAAGAAAGGCGTCGTGAGATCGTATTAACAGAGGCATTGGTCGCACAACACGTCGACAGCGACTTGAAAGACGAAGACGCCGCCCTCTCTTTCGATCTATTTTTTGAAGTGATCGCCGACTCTCAAGCAAGCATCGAACAGGGAGATTACCTACTCTATATCTCTCAAAGCACTTGGCAAGGAGGGAGCATTTTTGGAAGATTCATTGATTTGATGGATGGCGAATCAACCAAGGCTTTGCAGAAACTCGCAAAAGAAGAAGAACAGTTAGAACCCGAAGTTCTTTTTGTTGAAACGTCCTATTTATCATCTTCATCCCGAGCTGCAAATGTCTCGATGAATCCAAACCTAAGAAGTTATCAACTAGACATCAACGGGGTGTCCAAAGACCAGATCTCTCTAGAAGATATCCTTGTCGGTGTCTCATCAGCAGGGAAGTTTTACCTAATGCATAAGGAGAAGGGCAAGGAACTGGTGTTCACCTCTCATAATGTATTAAACTATCTATTCGCCCCGATTCCGATTCGATTCATCAAAGATGTCTCCTTAGAGAGGCACCATTTCATGAGTCCGCTTGATTGGGACTCGCTCGAGCAGTTCCCCTACCAGCCTCGTGTGAGGTTTGATAAAACGATCCTTTCTCCCGCCAAGTGGAACGTCAACCTTTCTGTGCTCAATGCCACAAATAAGGAAAGTACAGAGTCGATTGCAGAAAAATTTCATGAATGGGCGCAACGGTGGGATTTACCCCGCTACCTATTTCTCACTTCGGGCGATAATCGGATTTTACTCGATCGGCATCACCCTCAACACCGACAGGAAATCTCCATCAGACTCAAACAAGACCCCATGATAAGATTAGTTGAAAAAATTGGAGAAGAAAAAGGGGAGTGGGTGACAAGCGGTCTAGGCAGCCATCTCACAGAATTTGTTGCTCCGTTCATCAAAAACAAAAAATATTCATTGAATCCTCAAATCATCTCTCCTCTTCCCTATCAGCCTGTTCCTTCTACAACACGCTGGAAACTATTTGGAAGCGAGTGGCTCTATGTTAAATTTTATCTATCCCAAGAAAATGAGATGCGCTTTATTGTTCAACACCTCTCTGTCTTGACGCATTATCTCCTAACTGAAAACATCGTCCAAGACTGGTTTTTTGTCCGCTATGCAGATCCTACCCCGCACATACGCGTCCGTTTCCGAGCCAATAGCGAAAAGATCATTTCAAAACTGACTCCCCTGTTGCATCAATGGTGCCACTCTCTTTTGCACGATCATCTCTTCCGTGATATTCAGATCTCAATTTATGATAGAGAAATCGAACGCTATGGAGGAGAGCAGCTGATTGAAGATGCAGAAGCATTCTTCTGTGCAGATTCTGCAACAGCAATTAACCTTCTCCAGCTCCTGGCTGATAAAAAAATCCCTATCCCCGATTATGTCGTCGCAGCGCTAAGCCTGATCGACTTGTTGAATGGGTTCGGAATGAGCCTAGCAGACATGTGTAAATTTTTGAAAAACACACCTAAAGACGAACTCAAGGGGTTTCGTGAATGGAGATCCCCTCTTTCGACTCTAGTAGGTGCCTATTTTAATTTTGATCATGCAGCGCCCAATGAAGAGGCAGTGCTTTTGCATCAAGCCTTTCAGAAAAGAAAAACCGCACAGCAACAACTCACCATTAAGATGGCCGATTTGCAGAATCAAGGACTCTTAAGCAGCCTTCCCGCAACGATTCAAGATAGTATTCTTCACATGCACTGCAATCGGTTGATGGGAATCAGCGGTGCGTTAGAAAAGAAAGCACGCGCTTTCGCTCTCCATACCTTAGAATCCTTTCACTTCCCAAAAAAACCTAGTGCCAAATTTGATTAAACACAAAGGTAACTTTTCACATTTCTTGCGTCTTTGCTTCTTTGCGTTAAAAAAGGGGGAAAGACTCGGGTTTTTTAGATTTTTTATTAATGTTTATTGTTAATTACATTTTTTGATAAAATAGTAATTAGGATGTTATACTGACATCTGTTCAGAGTTCTATGAACTTAGAGGAGTCATTTTATGCCAGAGATCAATCCATCAAACCCCATCAAGCCAAGTACCACTCAACCCTACGCCTATCTGCAGGGAGAAGAACCCCCTTCAAAAGAATCGACAGTCAAACCCTCTTCCGACACCCTTTCCTCAACTTCATACGCAGGGCCATTGCCTACGAGTGCCTCATCGGCAGCCCCTAAATTGGTCGATCCCTCGTCCAAGAAGATCTCGATAAGCGATTATCTTCTTGCTTTATCAGACGCATTAAGTGGAATAAAACAACAAATTACAGCCTCCAAAGAGGTCGATTTAGACGTTCGTCGGAATGTCAGCATCGAACTCGCCATGCAATCAAAAGAAATGGGTGAATTGATCACAGAGCGGAGCAAAGCTGCTGAAGACATGCGGAATAGGATTGATAGCGATCTGGGAAAAATGAACGACCATACCAATAAAATGGATAGGCAAACAAAAAACCAACAGAAGGCGATTGATGATCTCAATAAAGGGAATGCTCTCGAACAAAAGAAAAATAAAGAATTAACGGACGCTTACGATAAATACATCAAAGATTTAGAATCCATGGGCGCAGTGGATAAAGGCAACGGCTTCTATGAAGTCCCACCAGAGTCGATGGATCAATATAATGCGAGCACAAAAGAATACCAGAAAACTGTCGACGACTACAATCAATATTGGAGCGGACGACAAAAAGAGATCGAGAAATATAATTCAGGGACCGTTGACTACAACAAAGGGGCCAAGGAAAACAACGGGATTTGTGACGATTTCACCGATGAATATGAATTGTCGTTAGAACCCCCTCTTGGCAGTCAGCCTGCAGCGGCTATCCGCGATATCTCCGGTACTCCAAAAGAACTGAAAAAACCGGCAACAATCACAGAAACTCCCGCTGTCGTACAGACCTTCCCTCCCCCTAAACAAACCTATGACACCGCTAAATCAGGCGTGCAGCCAGTTCCTTCCATCAGCTATACACCGGTCGACCTCGATGTACTCAGAGAAGGGATGTATCAATCACAATATGATAAATTCATCGCTCCTTTTGATAATACCATCTATTCAAACGTCAAATTTTGGAGCTTCACACAAAACCTTGATCAACCCGATGCCGATCAGATCGACGAATCGGTCAAAACTACTCGAATGCTGCTCAAAAAGCTTCAGAGTAAACAGATAGCGGAAATGATAGAAAAAACATCCCGCAATCCATTGAGATCTGTTTCGATCGACACCCCAGCTGTTGAAAAAATATTGGCAAAATCAATCATTCACCAAGCAATCCTTCAAACGGGCATCAAACTCACCGAGCAACAAAAAGCAGAAATCACCGATCAATTAATCGTCGTCTCTTTAGGCCTCCTCAGCAACAGCAGCCTCAATTCCCTATTCCCAAGCTTAAGTGTCATCGCTTCCTCATTATCTTCACTCCCTCAAGACAACCCCGTCCTCCCTCTTCTGTTTTCCGTTTCTTTAATGAATCGAGTGATTGAGACTGCTCAACTAGGGTTAACAAAAGACACGTTAACAGTATTGATCGAAGAACATCCTGAACTTGCCAATCTGACTGAAGATCAGGTCAACCAAATTGCAGCCTCAATGAACATCGGATTATTACTGACGGCGGGGAAATTATTAGAAACTCAATTAGGCCTCCGAGGTTTGATGCCTCATCTGTTGCTGCCGATCCTTGAAAGCCAAACAAACATCGACGTCAAACAACTCTATAACGAGGCGCTGAACGAAAATAAACAGGCCCTCGTTGTCATTCAAAAAGAACTAGCTGCTCACTATAGCGAGCGCGGGTATCCTGAAGAGTCGGCACAATTTCTCGCCGACATTGGCGTCCGTGTTGTCAATGAAGAGCATCCTCAAACCACAGCTTTTCTCCCCTCTTCACAAAACATTGACGTCCCGCTCCTCATCGATTCTCTGAAAGCAAACCTTCTGCTCGTCAACGGCCCGATTTATTCTCTCGCCGACGCTGATTCGACCGCCAAAGAAGCTGTCGAACACACCTTGTCAGAAGGGCCATTTAAAACAACAAGTCAACTTTATCACTCTCTTGAGAAAGGTCTCAGCGACATCGGCATTAAAGGCCAGTCAGCTAAAGCTGCTCGAAGCGTCATCATCGCCCCTTCGCTCACTCCTGCGACAGGTGTTAAACCTCCCCTCTCTAAAGACAGACCCGTTGCAGCGCCTCCACCCAAGTTAACGGAAAACAGAGAGGCAAAATTAACTCCCTCACCACAAGAACCTATTGCTGCAGAATTTCAACCTTTGCCGCGCGAGCAATATGCCCTTCAGCTCACAAAACATGTGGAACAACTCGCCGCTCCATTCCTAGGTGCAACCAAAGCTCGACAAATAGCCGAAGAGGTCGTTCAAAGCCTTATAGGAGATCTTACAACGGCATCCCAGCCATCAGAGATCAACCATGACGAACTATCCTTTGTCAAAGCATTAGAAAGCCAAATATCCACTTTGAGAGAAAAGAGCGAACAACATTACAGCAAAGTCATAGAAGAAGATTTCAAAGAAACAATAAAAACGTCAATAAGCTTCTATGCTTTCTCATTGAAGCTGATGGATCCTCTTGCAGCCTACACGATGATCGGAGTGATGTACTCGAATCGCCAGTCTAAAGGAGGCAATCTGATTATTTAAATTGATATTAACATACCAATAAAAGTATAATTAAATATATAAGACTTATTATTATAATAACCTCTAAGGAGCTGTTATGGCATATAATGTATCTAGTTTAGGTGATTACTCACAAGGATCACAAAAAATCCCAGAGAATCTAACGGATTATTTATCCTTCAATCTAACGACAATTCAATCCGCGATAAAGAAGAAGAATGCCAGTAAAGATCAAACGTTAAAAAACTACGACCTGATCATGAACGCGTTGAAATCGATGAAATCGATGTATAATGAAGTCCCCAATGAGATTAAAGGGAAAATCGACCAGGCTTTTAATCTGCTCGATAAAGCAGGGATCAGCCTCGATGACCCATTGACAAACTCGGAAGATGTGATCGCTGCAATGAACAGATTGGCCGATATGACCAACAACGCTGAGAGCGAAGCCATTTTTGATATGATGGATATCGAAGAAGCCGCCCCCATGTTTAAAACAGCATCCGCCGAAGAAACTATGGAAGTCACAGCAGCTGGATCCGAGATTAATACTGACCTCCCGCTTCAGGCCATCATTCGGTCAGATTTTGTTGATGTTTTCCTAAAATACTACGAAATCACTTTAGAGGATTTAGGAGAGGCATTAAAGTTAACAACTAATGTCCTTAAAGACCTCACAAGGTTATCAGAAATACTCAATCAATTTGAATATAAAGACACACCAAAAACCAATTTTCCACCCCAATCCAATGATGATATCTTAAATCTTATCGGTGATAGTGCTAAAGATCCTTTTCTCGAAGGCTTGGTTGACATTTTAAACGGAAGTGGTAGTGGAGCAAAGAAAATAGACAAGGATCCATACACTGGCAAAAAAATAGATCCACCAATGAAGTATGGTGATTACTTTAAACAACAGCTTCAGGCTGGTGATCCTAATGCCTATAAACTCGTTCTCGATGTTGGAAAACAATATCCTGAAAAAAACCTCGATATGGAGATCGCAAAATTATGGACCAAAACCATTGAAACACAATCTCCTGTGTATCCTTCTGATCAGGAACTCATGAAATTAGGAGCCGAAGTCCTTAAGATCAACCAGGAATTGAAAGACTACATAGAACTCAACGACCCTCAAAAATACGATGAAAGCGGCAAACCTATCCCACGATTTCGCGACGACCCTAAAGACCCTATCTATGAATTGAACAATATCGTCAAACAGATTGATGCGACATTTAAACCTTATAACGACCTCCTCAAACAAGGCGTCACAGACCCAACGTCATTAAACGATGCTTTGATCGAGTGCACTCAGAACTTCTTAAAGGATGGTCAAGACGACCCACTCAGCTCAAATCAGAAAAAAATGGCTAAAATGTTGAAAACTGCTGAGACCTCTTTTGCTGCGCTCAGTGAAAAAAACACTCGTGAACTCCAAGCGAAGACTGCCGAACAAACGAATTTCCTTCAACAAGGTGCCGCGTTCTTGAAGATGCTCTCCGACATGATTGTTAGAACAGCCCAAAACATCGGCAGAGGATAAAACTGGCAAAACGGAACTTCACAACATAGAAAAACAGGATGGTCAGGATCGCAAGCGGCAGGATAAGCAGGCATACACATAGCAGACTATAAATTAATTAATCTTAGCTATTTGCAAAATAAAACAGCCTGTGAAGTAATCATAGGACACCCTTCTCTCTGCACTCTCTGTGTTCTGTGGTAAAAAGAGGCCCTATATTAAACCACAGAGAACACTGAGTTTTCTGAGTCACTGTCGATTGATTGAAATTGCTTAAATCACGCGAATTTTCGATAAGTCAATCTTTCGCTGCTACCGCAGCTCTTCATACATCTGCATTTTGACCCCACGTTCCGGTCGCGGAGCTCCCTCCACGCCATACTTGTACCCACATCTTTTGATAAACCCTTGTCCCTCTTGCAGCCCTTCAGGCTGCGATACTTAACTTATTCATACCCAGGGCGTTGCCCTTACCATTACCCATTTTTTTCAGCGCGAAGCGTTTGGAGTGCGAAAGTCCTCTTTCGC
>JAGVJP010000126.1 GCA_020051075.1 Parachlamydiales bacterium | reverse complement strand
TCGTCGTTATGCAATTATAATTGACGCGAAAGAGACGGAGTGCTCGAATGACTTGACAAATTCACATAGCAGGCTAACTCGCTTTTCGTGCCCGTGCCCCATGGCTATAAATTCTCCTCTTTGCGCCTTTGCGTCTTCTTTGCTTCTTTGCGTTAAAAAAAAGGGGTTACTCAGGAGTAATGAGCACCTGAGGAGGAAGATGAAGTGGCAGGAAGAGATGGAGAAGATCTATCAGTACCGTCTGCTTCCTGAGAAGAAGGTCTCTTCAATTGCTCAGAATCTTGTGTGGAAGCTTGCGCCGTGTGATTCGTCAGAGAAGATTTCACTGTAAATCGTTTTCTCAAGCCAAGGGCATCAAGGATCGATTTTCGCTCGCTTACAGAGCCTTCTCCATAAAACTCACAATTCAAGATTTCTAAAGTCTCCGTATGAGTGTAACTGTCCGATGCTCCTTCTACTCTAAGAGGATAGCCTGTCCACCCAATAGTGACCTCAGCTAATGGCCTTTGTTGATCAATGGCAAAAGATAGAGGATCATCGCTCAGTTTTGGATAAACGATAAATGTTATCGGTTGATAACAATTCATCGGATCGGATTTAACATTGAAACCAATGCGGACCTTTCCCTGTTTCTGTCTACACATAAAGCCAAGTTCCTTCAATGACGGAAATGTCGTTGAGAAGAAACTGAACGCTTGGAGTCTTGAAGAAATCGAGCCTAAACCTAACAAAGTTTTAACATAACCGGGAGGAGCGATTTTCTTCATTAGAAAATCATCGGTTAACCTCTGCATCTGAACAGGATCTAACAAATACCTAAACTCTTCAGGAAATACTTTCTGTTCACGAAAACCGTCAACTAACCTCTCAATTTCATCCTGAGATAACACTGCCTTTAAATAAGCCTGGGGTTCAGTCTCAGTTCCATCTGTTAAGTCAGTCAGCATTAATTCAACTCCCTTCCGAAACAGCACAGGATGTAACAATTCCATTAACTCTCCATAAAGTTTTTTCTCTCCACGGAAATCGTCAACTAACTTTTCAATTTCAGCTCCCGATAGCACAGCGCTTAAAAATGGAGGAGGGTTATTGTCTGTAAGCAATTCATAAACTAATTGCATAATCTCTTCTTGAGTGATTTTACGGTTAAGCCCTGCATAATGGATGTCGCTGATCAAGTTAAATAAGATATCGACAAGCATTTTGTCACGACCTCCTTCATACCCTTTCAATTGAAAGGGGAGGGAATTAATTGTCAGCATATGGGGAAGAACAACACCAGCATCCCTCACAAAAGTTTCTCGAATGTCTTTCTGCTTGAATTGATGTTCCTGGTTAGGTGTGTGTTGATAAACTTTAGTTTGCTGTATGGCTTTTATCTTGCCTATCATCTTCTCATCATCGATATGATTCCATTTTTTCAGTATTCTCAAAAGTCCTTCGATTTGATTTTCTGTGCTTCCTAAGATGATATATGAAAGAGCTTCTCCAAAGTGATGTTTGGAATATTTCTGCAATATAGCAATCAAGGTATCTAAGGGTGTTGCTTTGCTGCCAGACACTTCAAGCCCTTTAATAGCGGTTCGATCAAAAGTAACCATAGCTACAATGACGCTTTTCAGTTCTTTTAAAATTGGATTTGTTGTTTCTGATAATGCAAGAGCATAATGTCTCAGATGACGAGAACAGATCGAAACGAGAGGAGACTCTTCAGATGCCATGTCCTTGCGAAGAATTGTACATAAATTTTTTGGTTTTTTTTCACTATGAAGAAATCCCCTAACACTCTGCCGAAAATATAGCTCTACTGTCTGATCGATCTCTTCCAAGTTCATGTCACCATACGGTAAATCCCTTCTGATTTCTGCTAACTGTTCCAGAGTTTTGTTCACTGATTCCGCCAGCGCGTCTTGCAGCCTGATGTTATGCACTTTGTGACAAAACCCACCACGAGATCTTGGTGAAAGAGAAAAAAATTCCAAAGAGGAATCATCTGTTGGTAATGTAGGAGTTTGAGGAGGTGTCGAAATTGGTATGATCTGGCTTGGAACCGACGTTTTCTCTTTTAAATGTGAAACCCATTTCCTTGGCTGTGGTCGTTGCTCAAAAGACAATGGAGGCGATGATGATGTCGACGAAGAAGAGAGCGATGGGGTTGATGATGATGACATCGAAGATGGTGAGAGATGCTGATAAGCAAATTCCGATAATGAAATAGGCTTTTTTAAAGGTATCTCTTTTGCTGAAGAAGAACGACTTCTTCGAGCTGTGGTTTTTCTTGAACTTTGATTAGGGCTCGGCTCTGTATTAAGAGCTGCAGGAGGAACACTCATATTTTTCTCATCTATTATTTGTTTATATTAAAAACTTTTTACACAAAAAATCATATCTTAGTCATGATAAAGTAAATTGATTATTCTTTGCAATAGACGAAAACGATTATTAATTAATTTTAGATAAATAATGGTTTGTTTGTTTTTTTGTCTGTTTGCCTAATCTTTTCGATCATCTTGCTTATCCTGATCATCTTGAGTCGCGAGAGGGGAGTTGCTAAAGCTGTGACCATGAATGCGGGTGATTTATGAGAGCACGATCAAATCGATGTTCTCAGGGAGAATCTCAGAAATTTCCTGAACAACATTTCCTCTAAGAACTTGCAGCATGACGCTATGGCGAGGTTTCCCTAAGATCAGTCGAGAAACCTGCAGCTGCTCGGCCATTTCAACAATTGTTCTCGCGGGATTGTCGCTTACAGAATAGAAAAATTTCATGTCGATGGTGCTCGCGTTGTCTTTGGCATAGTCGAAAATTTTGCTCGCATCGTCATCGTCAACCCAAAGACGAGAACGATCCACTTCTGTAATCACCTTCTGCTCTCGTATGAATAAAATGTAAAGGGGCTGGTTATAGCGCACCGCCTCTTGTATGGCAAAATTGAGCGTTTTTCCCACCGAACGGATCGCACAGAGAATCGCCCCATGATGAAGAGGAACCAGAGCATCATCTGAAAATAACGAGGCATGACGTAATTTCACTTTTTTAGTCGCCCATGCTTTCTGCCTATTCTCAATAACGAGCATCCTTAACACAAGACCGACGGCCATGACGGTTATAACAAAACGCCTTGCATCTGGTTTATCCACAAATAACGTTATTTCTATCGCCAACATGATTATACATGCTATCCACATCAGCAGCCGCTCCAATCTCTTCATCGGTATCGTCTTATCGCTTGCATTTACCCCTAAATTTGTCACTATCGCACCGACAAATCCAACGGCATACAAATTAGCAAGTGCAGCGACATCATGAATAAAAAATAAAATCACAATCGGAGTGAGCGTCGCTGCAATCAAGGGATATTTAGGCACGCCAAATGGGGTCAGCTTCTCAAACAGCTGAGGGAGTTCACCATCGCGCGACATCACAAACATCAAAGAAATTAATGCGACTAAAGCAGTGTTGACAGCAGAAAGCAGAAGAACGGCAAATACGACACCGATCAATGAACTAAAGAGATAAGCTAACGCTGGCCCTCCCCAGAAATTGTCGATAAAATAACCGCCCATGTACTTTAACATCTGATCGCGAACATGTGCTTGGTCGGGAGCATTCACTTCATGGTCCACGATGGTCAATCCAGGAAGAGCATTCATCATGAAACCAAAAAAAGCTGTGAAGATGCACACCTCAAACATCACCATCAAAATCGCTTTTTTTGCAGTATGGTAGACGGAAGGATTGGCATCCGTGCTCCCTGGATCGAGCTTCATCACTCCAGTGGTGTTTGCGACAGCTTCGATCCCTGACATCGCAACGATAATGCCTACAAAATTCGCCCAATTGGTCCACTCACCTTTAGGCAAAGGCTGGGTCCCTCTCACAGCATCTCCAATAAATGGGATTGCCGAAATGGCAATTAAAACGACAGTTCCAAACGTGGCAATCCCTATGATAATAGCAAGATTGGCTGAGTGGCGGGGTCCAAAGAAGTTAATGAGCCCAATAAAGGCAATTGCTACCATCGCCCAGAGGCCGGGATGACTCACACCGAGATATTCAAAACAGGAGAGGGCACTCAATGATGCCGTGATGAGATAGTCAGCGATTAAGAAAAAAGCGCTGATCAAGGCAAGGACTTCCGATCGCTTTCGAGCAGACGTGTAAACACCTCCTCCAGAGGGACTATACTCGCAGATGGTGATGTAGTTCCATCCAACCAAACCCATGAGGGCGGAGATCGCTAAAATCAGCCAAACAGAACTATAGCCTGACAGAGCAAAAGCCAGTCCAATGACATAAGCTTTACTTGTTCCCCAATCTCCATATAAGATGGCAGCCGCTTGAGCAGAATCTACATCTCGAGGTCTTTTCGTCGCAGTCGATTGCATTTTATCCTATTTGGTAACTATTCACATCTTTGGTAACTATTCACATCTCTGTACTCACAAATGATTGCATTCTCAAATCTTATGCCAGCCGCTCATTACGGTTTAATAGGTCCAATTTCCTATTTAGCAAAAGTGTCCCATTAAGATACACCATTTTCTCTAGACAGAATCGAGAGTGATTTGTTATGCTTGCCTTTTTATTTCATATTTATGGAAAGGAACTCTCATGGAAAAGCAGAAACGCTGGCAATTTTATTTGATTATCGCTGTTCTCGTTTTGACTCTTTACAACATTCTTCCGACGCTCTTTTACTACTCAAAACCATTGAATGCTCCCATTGATGCTCCGAGAGCTCAAGCGGTTGCCTCCTCGATCGTTAGCAGAGTCAATGATCTAGAGAGAGATTCAAAAGAGTGGATAGCGTCATTCTCGCATCTCCTTGGAGTCAAACCCCTCTCCATCGATCTTCTCCCCTCAAACACAGGGCAGTTTCAAGTCTCTTTCAAAAATGAACAGGACGCCACTTTATTCAGACGATTCCTTCCCCGAGCAGGCAGCTTAATCCCTTTTGTCCCTGAACAGCTTGAGTTAGATTCTCGCTCTACATTTGATGATCCAACTCAAGTCATTGTCCAGCGCAATGTTTCTGTGCAGCTCAATCCAGGCGAATTGGATCAAATTTTCCAATATATCCCGAAATACACCTCCGAAAACGAGGTGTCAGAGCCTTACAGAAACCTTATCTACGACCGTCTCACTGAGGTAGCCTTAGCCATTGGCGGACCGAGTAAGCAAGCCATTGGCATTGAAGCGATCGTCAATAATCCAGAAGATCCAAAACTTGATAATCTGGCAACGCTATTGGCTAAAGAAATCGTCGATGTCGACAGTGTTTTCGGCAGGAATAGCCCGATTTCCAAGCGCTATTTTGCAAGTTTTTCTCAGATAGACTCCAAAGATAGAACAAATTTACCGCAGAAATTCTTCACGAAGCTGGAAGCTCTAGAGAAGAAATCAAGAGAAGAGCGGAACAACCTTAGAAAAGATGAAGACGCAGGGAATCTGAGCCCTTCTCAAGAGCAACGCCTATCTGTATTAAACAGCCAAGTCGTCGCTCTAGAAGCTGCAACTTCAATCTTAAAAAAGAACATGGATGATTTCAAAAAAGGGCTGCAACCCCTAACGTCTGAACTGATCCATGAACGTTTAGTCAATGGACAAAGCAGCGGACTCATTCAGCAATTAGACATCGATGGGTACAACCCTTTCATCAAAGGGTTAGCGATCAATTGGGATAACAGCCAAGTCGTCGTGAATCTCCATCAAGATCTAAATAAAATCCGATTTTCAGAAGGAACGTCAGAAAAAGAATCTTATACCAGAGAAAAGGCTAACCAATTTCTCATCAACGACATCGCCCTCATCGCACGCCAAACAGATGAAACATTTAAGCCAATCGAAGAAACTTTTGCTGTTAACTTAGATACGTTAAGCAATAGTAAGAGTTACCTCACCCTAAACCTCGGTTATTTGGCTGATAAGCGCGGTCAGCAAGTGGTGGATCAATTGCTCCTCACCTGGCTTCCTGAGTATACCGACCTCGTTAGAGAAGCTTATCCGATCCACTCATATCAAGATTATAAAAATGCTGCTCCCGAAGACCAAAAACTTGGACTCGTCGTCTATGCACCTGCCATGTTTGCCGATCATCCACTGACAGGTTTTCATAACAACTCTATTTATGTCATCGCCAAAGGGATGAACGCGATTATCCAAAAATACCACGAAGCACCCGATTCGCCAGAGAGTAAAGTCTTGTCGCGGGATTTTAATGCCTTGAACACAACTTTACAACAGATGGGCTTTATAGGATATCCTGCAAACGCCTTTTCTTTCTCAAAAGAATTTAACAATGACTACATCTTCGAACTCAATGACTATTACAGCACGTTGTTGAAAGCAACCCGTGAAGATTTTCAAGTTAAAGGGAGCAAGCGGTCGGCGGTCCTCGATTTCTCTGATGTCGAACAACGGATTCTGACTCTTAATAAAATCGATGATCGAATTCAAGAAGATTTATTGAAGTGGAGAGATGCCTATCACGCCGCTCAAGTTGATCTCAATGTCACAAATCGCTATACAGTTCCTGCTCCCACCAGCAACCCTTTCTGGGAAAATGTTAAACTCAGCGCAGTCAAATATTTTCGTGGAGACGACCGAAAAATCATCAAGTGGGGTCTAGACCTATCAGGAGGAAAAACTGTACGGATTGGACTGCTTGATCAAAACAACCGTCAAGTCACTGATCCGGACGACTTAAAACAAGCCGTCAACGAGCTCTATAACCGTATCAACAAGATGGGTGTAGCCGAAAGAACGATTCGAATCGAAAATTCAAATATCCTACTCGATTTTCCCGGCTCGCAGAATTTGTCCGCTTCCGACCTCATCAAAGCCTCTGCAATGTACTTCCATATTGTAAATGAAAAATTTGGAAAAAATAATGCAGCTTTAGCTTCGGCTGTCCATGAGTTCCTGCAAGACATTTGGAATGAAGCGGTCGTGACGAATAGAAAAGATATCGATAGCATCAACGACATCGCTTGGCATCATTTGGGCGGCGACCTGGCTAATCCAGGAAGCGTCATGCCAAGAAGCGAAAATGCTAAACTCCTTTATGATAATGGCCTCCGCTTAGCGAGTCCCAAAGAGAGAATGGCAAGTACAGCAACAGACGAGACTCTCTCATCTGTAGCACTACTTAGAGGTGAAGACCCTGCTGAGTGGGATAATCAACCCTATCCTCTTCTCTTCGTTTTCCATAATTATGCATTAGAAGGCTCGAGCCTTGAAAATATTCAAGCGGGATACGATTCTTCTAAAGGGTATATCCTCTCTTTCGAAGTTAAACGTTCTCATGAAGGCTCTCATGAGGGAAGTCCAAGAGATGATTTCTATAATTGGACGTCGCAATTTGCTGAAGATCGCATCGTTGGAACACCTAAAGAAGAATACTCCAATCGCCAAGGATGGAGAATGGCTGTGATCCTCAATGGCAGCGTCATCACTCATCCAACCTTAAATGCAGCTTTAAAAGACGGTGGAACGATCAGCGGCCGCTTCTCCCAGCGGGAAGTGAATCAATTAGCAGCAGATTTAAAAGCAGGATCCCTCAGCTTTACTCCACGAATCTTATCAGAAGAAAACGTCAGTCCTGAACTTGGCATTGAAGAACGAACAAGAGGGGTGATTTCATCGGCAGTGGCCTTAATTCTCGTCGTCATCGCGATGGTGGGATATTATCGCTTTGCAGGGTTAGTCGCTTCTTGTGCCGTTCTACTCAATATTTTCATCATGTGGGGCATTCTTCAAAATCTGGGCGCAGCGATCACATTACCTGGTATTGCCGGTATTGTATTGACCATCGGGATGGCTGTCGATGCAAACGTCCTCGTTTTTGAGCGCGTCCGCGAAGAGTTTAAAATTTCGGGAAGGATTGGATCTGCCCTGCAAGCAGGTTATCGAAAAGCATTCACCGCCATTTTCGATTCCAACATCACAACGTTGATTGCCGCAGTCATCCTCATCCAATTTGATTCCGGACCAATTAAAGGTTTCGCGATCATGCTGATCATTGGGATTCTCTCTTCAATGTTTACCTCGCTCTTTATGACCCGATATTTCTTTGGTCAATGGGCACAAAACCCAAACAATAAATATCTCACCATGTGCCAGTTTCTAAAAGAGACGAATTTTGACTTCCTCGGCAAAGCGAAGAAAGCATTCATCCTTTCGATCATTGTCATGTGCCTCGGAACACTGTTGTTAGTTCAAGAGCGTAAAACGATATTCGGAATGGACTTTACAGGAGGTTACTCTCTCACTGTTGATGTCGAAGAGAAACCAGGGAACCCCAACTATCGAATCGAAGCAATCAATGCTTTTCTGGACCAAGGCGCCTCTCAAAGAGATTTTGAAGTGCGTGAGTTAAGCCGTCCAAACCAGCTCAGAATTCAGCTGGGAACGAGCATGGATGAACAAGGACACCCTTTCTACCAGATGCCAGAATTTAATCCGGCAGAAGGGAAATATAGCTACGAATACCAACGCGATCCCCGATTAAATTGGGTCGTCAACACTCTGAATGGACACAACCTAGAAATTCAGCCTTCAGAGTTAGCGTCTATCCAAAAGAATTGGACGATTATGAGCGGTCAGTTTTCTGATGCGATGCGAAACAACGCTGTCTGGGCTTTAGGGTTGGCATTGATTGCAATCTTGCTTTATATCACTGTCCGTTTTGAGTTCAAGTACGCGATTGGAGCCGTCATTGGCTTAGTACACGACGTCATCATCACACTAGGAATCTTAGCCCTCTTCCATTGGATTGGATTCCCAGTGCAGATCGATCTCCAAGTCATCGGAGCGATCATGACAATCATTGGTTATTCGCTTAATGATACGATCATTGTTTTCGACCGTATCCGAGAAGATATCAAAGTCATGCGAAGGCTTTCGTTTAGAGAGATTGTCAATCACGCATTGAATGTCACTCTAAGTCGTACGATCATGACGTCAGGAACAACACTGCTTGTGTTATTAGCCCTCGTCTTCCTTGGCGGCCAATCGATTTTCTCATTCTCATTGGTTATGACGATAGGGGTTGTGATCGGGACGCTCTCATCCCTCTTCATCGCTTCTCCAGTGATGTTATTCTTCCACAACCGCGAAGTGGAAGCTCATAAGAATAACCACCTTGAGAAATCAAAAACAACTAGCTAACACTTAAAAAAGACCACAGATCTCCTCGCAGCATCTGTGGTCTTTTAACAAGATAGGCAAAATCGTAACTTCCCAGCATAGATAAACAGGATATGCAAGATCGCTTCGCGGCAAGATAGGCAGGATAGAAGACTCTTACCCCGCTAAAATTGACAGGATGGGAAGATATAGACCCTTGACCCCAATCCCGAAGAACCACGTTCCAAGAGTTCCGAAGCCAGACACAGCGAATGTACAAACAGCAGCAATGCTGATTAGAGTTGTTGCCTTCGATCCTAATATTCCCAATTTTCTCCCAGCAATAAGCGTGATAGCCACACAAATAGTCTGTGCCAATATGTTCCGAAAGGCAGCCTGAGTCTGTGTGATTTCTTTCCCGATTATATCCCTAAAATTAGTCTGTGGGCCTTCAGTCGAGGGCAGGTTCATTTCCACCTCTGTAAATTGGTGAATGGTGCGGAAAAAAACCAGGCTGATGATAAAAAAAGGAACCGTGATTTTTTTATCTCACTGGTAGTAGGCGGAATAACCTAAACCACAAACTCCTCCAACCAAAGATGTTTTCAATAGGTCCAAACCAAAACTCTTTGTAAGAACGTTCATATTTCACCTTTTTTGATAAATTTAAACAGCTTCATCATACTAAAACGATATAAAACATTCAAGAAAATTCATTATCACGAAAAACAACTACTAAAGACATAACAATTAGTTTTCGCTCTTTTGCGCCTCTGCGTTTAATAGAAGCTAAGAACTATTCTGCATTCACAGACGTTTGCAACTGAAATAGATCATAAAAAAAGCGCTTCCCCCGAAAGAGGAAGCGCTCAAAAATTAGGCGGGCCAGATCTCTAATGAAATTAGACAGAAACTGTCGCACCATTTATTGGAGCTTGTGAAAGAAAACTCGCTTGGACCGACATTGCTTCGATGTATAAATTCCAGAGTTCTGGTTCTACTTTTCCATGTCGAATTGAAGAAAGTAATTCTCTCTTTACAGTTTTAAGATCTTTCTTTGGTGTAAGCTTTCTAATCATTTCTTTATCACCTGCCATGCGAGCCATATGGAGCATTCTTTCTAGATCTTGTTTAGAGAACGTAAAGATGTCACGACGCTTGCGAGAGCCTCTTGCAGCTCGAGATTTTGGTGTCACTTCTTGCGGGTGAGCTGCGTTTACGATGTATTTATTAATCAAACCAGCCAACTCTTGTGGAGCTTCTGATTTCATTTTACGCATTGTGAAGTGATGGATATACCCACCTGTTGAAACAGGAATGTAATGACAGATGTCATTTTCTTTCTTCCCGCCAACCTTCTTCACCGCGGCTTGTATTAACTGCTCTAATTGTTTATTGTCCATAATATTCCTCAAAAAAAGTTGTTAAAAAAATTGTTTTCACGTTTTAGAGGTTTCGTCCAGGTGCTTAGTCAATCTTATCGGAAAAGTGAAAAGATTTGCTATCGCCCCCATCCATTTACGGAACCTCGAATATGTATACCATCGACTGGTATCGTTAGCCTCACTCTGTAGTTAGCCTCACTATCAGTTTCAGATCTCCTCTTTAATTTGAAATCTTTCAAATAGTTTCAGAAGGCTTCCTGTTTGACGCACTTAAACGAAATGGCGTTTAATGACACTCGTCATATTTAATTAATGGAAATTTAAGATATTATATATTTTCTTGCAAGATAAATTAATCAAAAATTTACATTTTTCTCAAATAATCTTGTTTTTCCTAGGGTAGCATGCTTGGACGGCCTCTAAGAGGTAATTGCAGAAGTCGAAAAAAACAGATTTTTGAGAGATTTTTTCAAGGAAGGCAAAAAATATAAAAACGATAAACGCCTGAGTGTTATCTTTTTATATTTTTTGCTTTCATTGGAAAAAGATCCAAAAAGCTGTCTTTTCGGGTTCTGCAATTACCTCCTAAAGAGCTATGCTAGAATCGATAGATTTTCTAGTCAATCAATACCAAAATCGATTAGACTCTCATCTGTATCGCTCTATCTTTTAAAGGAGTTATCTTGATGCCGCTGCCTATCTTCCCTAATGATCAAATCGTTGCTCAACCCCCTCTAGCAGGTATAAAAACAATACTTGCAATTGCCGCTGGCAAAGGAGGCGTGGGCAAATCATCCGTGACAGTCAATTTAGCATTAGCTTTAAAAGCACTTGGATACCATGTCGGCATTATGGATACTGACATCTACGGGCCATCTATCCGTCAGATGTTGCCGGAAGATCGTTTACCAACCCAGAAGGATAATCTTATTGAACCAGCTTTATGCTTTGGAATAAAAATGATTTCTATGGCCTATTTTCGAAAAGAAAATGAAGCTGTTGCTGTTCGAGCACCAATCGCTAATAGCTTAATCTCACACTTTATTAAGAACGTGAATTGGGGGGCATTAGACATTCTCTTAATCGATTTCCCTCCAGGAACCGGGGATATCCAATTAACGCTTAGCCAACAGGCAAATCTCACTGGTGCGATCATGGTCACAACACCTCAAGAAGTGGCTATGTTAGATGTCAGGAAAGCGATGTCGCTGTTTGAGCAGGTCAAGATTCCTATTTTAGGAATTGTAGAAAATATGAGCTTTTATCGCCCCTCAGATGAGAGTGAACCTCTCTATCCCTTTGGAAAAGGAGGGGGAAAACGGTTAGCAAGCGAAACAGGAACGTCATTTTTAGGTGAAATTCCACTCGACCCTCTCATTTGCACATGCGGCGATCTGGGTAAATCATTGTTTTCTGCTGATCCTGAAGCAATTAAACCATCTACACAAGCCTTCATGAGCCTTGCAAAGAGTGTGATTAACCAAACTCATACCTTGAAAGAAAAAGGGCTGGCGGGGATTGGACCCTTTGAATTGAATTGGAAGGAGATGTAACATGGAGACGTTTCAAACGATTAAGACGATTAATCAATACGATAACCACACCTTCATGATCGAATGGGGAGATGGGGCCGTTCAACGCTACCGCCTTTGTGATTTACAGCGTTGTTGTCCTTGTGCAAACTGTACAGATGAATTCACAGGGTTGCCATTGCTTGACCCTCAAACAGTCAATGATGATGTGCGCGCAGTTAAAATAAAAAGTATCGGAAAGTATGGATTACAAATTCAATTTACCTCAGGTTGTTCTACTGGGATTTATTCATTTGACCAACTCCGTAATATGAAAGGAACCAAATGCTGAATAAAAATTTTTTATTATTTTCTTGCTTTGCAATTTTGATCTTATTGTGGAGTTGTTCGGAACACCGGCAACAAAGACACTCTCAATTTCAAGAATGGATGACAAATAATGGCAAGCTTAAAGTCCTTAGCACAACCGGCATGATTGACGATCTAGTAAAAAATATTGGAGGCAGCCATGTGGATGCACTCACTCTGATTCATGGAGAACTAGACCCTCATTCTTATCAATTAGTGAAAGGAGATGACGAGAAACTCTCTTTTGCTCAGATTATCTTCTACAATGGCCTCGAGCTTGAACATGGACCAAGTCTTCACAACTATCTCTTGCATAATGATAAAGCGGTCTCTTTGGGAGATCGGATCATTCAAACCGACCCTTCTCAAGTGATCCTCGTCGACCAAAAAGCTGATCCCCACATTTGGATGGATGTCTCCTTATGGGCCCGTTCAGTCCCCATCATTGTTGAAACGTTAAGCCGTCTAGACCCCCCTCATGCAGATGACTATCGCAGAAATGGAGAGAAACTCATGGCGGAGATGGCAGATGCTCACGTGGAAATCAAAAGCACCATGCACAAAGTACCAGAGCATCAACGCTACCTTGTCACAAGCCACGACGCATTCAACTACTTCACAAGGGCCTATCTTTCTGAAGAAGGTGAACGGGAGTCAGGGGAATGGAGAAAGCGTTTTGCAGCCCCTGAAGGATTGGCTCCAGAAAGCCAGCTAAGCACAATACATATCAAAGAGATCATCGATTACCTCAGAGAACATCAAATTCACCAGATCTTCGCTGAATCAAATGTCAGCAGAGACTCTATTAATAAAATCATTCAAGCAGGTCAAGAGCAAGGATTAAACATCGAGGTGGCTTGCTGCGTTCTCTATAGCGATGCGATGGGTGAAAAAGGGTCTGAAGCTGATTCCTATCTAAAGATGATTTTATACAACGCAAGAACACTATCCTCTCATTTAGGCGATCATCAGTCTCACATCCCCAAAGAGAAATAAGATGGAAGAACCTCTTTCGGAATTTCCAGCCCTTGAAGTCAATCAGCTCATGGTGAATTATGGCCATACCCGCGTCTTATGGGATGTCTCTCTATCAATCCCTCCTGGCATGCTCATCGGGATCATCGGCCCTAATGGCGCAGGCAAAAGCACCTTCATTAAAGCGGCTTTAGGATTGATCAAACCCCTTTCAGGAAAAATTGAATTTTTTGGATCTCCATTAAAAAAAATCCGTCAAAAGATCTCTTACGTCCCTCAAAGAGAATCGGTGGATTGGGATTTTCCTATCACCGTTAGAGAATTAGCTTTAATGGGTTGTTATGGGAAGCTAGGGTTGTTCCGAAACCCTCGCAAGGCTGATTATGACCTCGTTGATGCCTATTTAGAAAAAGTCGGAATGCAAGACTATGCTGACAGACAGATCAGCCAGCTCTCAGGGGGACAGCAACAGCGAGTGTTCCTTGCAAGGGCTTTAGTTCAGGAGGCTGATATCTACTTTCTAGATGAACCATTTGCCGGGGTCGATCACGCCACAGAAGGAATCCTCATTCAAATGCTTAAGCAGCTAAGCAGCGAAGGAAAAACTGTTTTTGTGGTTCATCATGACCTCAATACTGTAGAAAGATATTTCGATTGGCTGATTCTCCTTAATATGCACCTCATTGCTAGCGGAAAGACTAACGACGTATTCACACCAGAATACTTAAATGCAACGTATGGTAAGAATTACTCGTTATTCAGTGAAGCCCTCAAGCTCACACGTCAACGAAAATTAGGGGAATAGTCGATGGAACTCCATCCTTTTGATTATTTCACCGATCCCGTTTTTCGAGCCCCTACAATAGGGTGCATGCTGATGTGCCTAGGCGCTGCTCTCATCGGCGTCTTAGTCTTTTTGCGGAAGCAGTCTCTGATTGGTGAAGCACTATCTCACGCTGCCTATCCAGGCGTTATTTTTGGCGTTCTTGTCGCAGGCGAATTCTCTATTTTCTCCCCCGATGACTCTGCACTCACCTTGTTGATTTTATCTTGCGCCTTTATCACTGCCTTGCTCGGTCTGTGGGTCATTCGATGGCTTGAAAAAACAATGGGTGTTGCGAGCGACGCTGCACTCTGCTTTGTGCTATCTGGATTCTTTGGCATTGGACTCACTTTCGCAAGCGAAGTACAGTTTGCCTACACCCCTCTTTATAAGCAGGTTGTCAATTACCTTTACGGACAAGCTGCAACGATGACAGATATTCATATCTTGATTTATGGGATTCTCGCAAGCGTGATTATCATAGTGATCTTCTCCCTCTTTAAAGAGCTAAAAGTCCTCACGTTTGACTCTAAATACGCCAAAAGCCTAGGGATGCCCGTCCATTGGATCGATTCTGTCATTTTCATTCTTGTTGCTTTAGCCATCATCATTGGAATCCGGTCTGTTGGCGTTGTGCTGATGTCTGCAATGTTAATCGCCCCTGCAGCCGCTGCACGGCAATTCACAAACCATCTCTCTACTCTCTTCGTCTTAGCAGGTTTTTTTGGAATCGTTAGTGGATATTTAGGAAACTTCTTCTCTGTAGAATGGACTTCATCTCTAGCCGCAGCCTACCCTTCTGCCCACATCATCCTTCCTACAGGCCCAATGATTGTCATTGTCGCCTCTTTTATTTGCGTCTGTTCGCTCTTCTTCGCCCCTAAGAGAGGGTTGTTCATCCGTTTAGGAAGAGCTGCTTCTTTCCGCTATTCATGCCTTTGCGAAAATATTTTAAAACATCTCTGGAGAAAAGGACAAACAGCTTCGGTGACGATACAGCAGCTTTCTCAAGAACAAACTCTTCCTCTAGCTTATCTTTGGCCCATCCTTTTTCGGATGATCCACAAAGGCTGGGTGAAAAAAACAAAGCAAAACCGCTATCAATTGACCCCTCAGGGTCAGTTGAAAGCCACAAAAATCATCAGGCTTCATCGTTTATGGGAGGTATATCTTGCCAGCCACTTGGGATTCAGAACTGAGCAAGTTCATCGAAATGCCGAAGAAATGGAACACATCATCACTCCTGAATTAGAAAAAGAATTGATTTTATTGTTGAAAAATCCTACCCACGACCCCCATCATCAGCCTATTCCTTCAACTGAGAGACACGATGCCTTTTAGTCCAAACGCATTCAATCCCTATCATGATCAAACATTTTTTGATTTCATCCTTTTATTTTTGAAAAGGATGGGACTGCTCCTCACAGGATATCTTCCAGTTCACCAGCTAGCTTCTGACGAAATTCAAGTCTTGGTATTAATCGGAATCGCTCTTTCCTCTTCATTCGTAGGGGTTTTTTTAGTACTGCGAAAAATGACCATGCTGGCAAATTCGCTATCCCATACGATTCTGTTGGGAATTGTTCTCGCCTATTTCTTCACCTCTGGACCGGAACCAGAACATGGATCGATGATTCTGCCCATGCAGGCGATGCTATTTGCTTCACTCGTCATGGGACTATTAACAGCTTTTTTGACAGAGTTCCTTTGTAAAACTGTTAAACTGCAAGAAGATGCAAGCACCGGCCTCGTCTTCACTGGACTATTTGCTTTAGGAGTCGTCCTTGTGACTGTATTGACACGAAGTGCCCATATTGGAACTGAAGCAGTGATGGGAAATGCCGATGCTCTTCATACCAACGACCTTTTTTGGGTATATGTGATCGCGGTGATTAACTTATTCCTGATCTTCTGCTTTTATAAAGAATATAAAATCACGACTTTCGATCCGTCTTTAGCTGCTGCCATGGGATTATCCCCCCTCTTTTTTAACTATTTGCTGATGTCTCAAGTCTCAGCCACCACAATCACCTCTTTTCGGGCTGTCGGAGTCCTCCTCGTTCTAGCTTTTATGACAGCCCCTGCCTTAGCAACCAGACTTCTTACCCACCGTCTGAAAAATTTGTTGATAGGAGCCGCTGCATTGGGGTCTCTTTGCGCACTTGTTGGAGTTGCCCTCACAAGACATCTTTTAACTTCCTATACCCTTGCTTTGTCAACAACGGGTGTTGTTGTTTGCATATTGATGGCCTCCTATTTCCTCGCTCTGATTGTTAGGATAATCATTTCCGCTTATAAAAAAACTCCTAACTACATTAAGATCTAGTTTTAAATTATATATCTTGAAAAATAAACACCTTGCACTAAAATGTAAAAAACATTGTTTAAATAATTTATTTTTAATAGAAACTAACTATCATTTATAATCATGGAATTTCCTTCTTCTTTACCTTTCTCAACAGTAGATCTGTTCTACGATTCGTCAGATTTATCGGACGATTCACCTGGTTTGTTCGACGAATCACTAGCTTTGTTCGACGATTCACCAGATTTGTTCGACATGTTCGACGACGTACTTGGTTCTTCATCCCAAATTCCATCATCCGCCAAAAGAAGTCAACCAGAGTCAAAACGTCTAGAACTTAGAAACAGAAATAAAATTCACCAGCCAACCACAATCTTCTGTGAGTGTGTTTCTCTTCGCCTACCAGACCCTGTTGATTACACAACCCGTTCTCCTTCTTCATCGCCTTTGTTACCCCACATTTCTGCAATACACACTTTTACAACCTACCCCGAAATTAAACGCTCTTTGTCTCGACAACCGGACGGACGGAAAGTGTCGATCTATCCTGCCCTCACTGATGCAGAGAGGCTGCGGTACTTAACTTGTTAAAGCAACGTCTTGGATCGGTTGACGGATTGCCACCCCTATCAAATGCCTTACTAGTTGAATCAAGCTTGGTGAAAGGAGTGATTGAAGAGATCTACACAGGAGATTTGCAAACACTCAAGCTCGATAAGGTGGATAGATCTTAAGAACTTAGTCCGATCGATGATGTTTGCTAATATCCAGAAAAGGTTAGCTCTAAAGGATGCGGAGGCAGCATTGTTAGAAATCCTAAGAAATTCTCAAGTCTAGCAGCCAGTATAAATACGGAGAACTATTGACTTTTAACAAGTATTTGTTATACTGATTTATACGTATAACTGCTTTACTTATAAAAGGTAATCGATTTATGACTCTTGTCAGCCTCATGTACCTCATCCTTGCCATCCTAGGGTTGAGTTTCTTGATTTTTATTCATGAACTTGGCCATTATTTTATGGCTCGCCGGTTGGGCATGCGCGTCGAGACCTTTTCTATCGGATTTGGCAAACCTATCTACTCATGGGTTAGAGATGGTGTCAAATGGCAGATTGGCTGGCTCCTCTTTGGAGGCTATGTCAAAATCGCTGGTATGGACACTGGGGAAGAACAAGACCTCTACGAAATCAAAGACGGATTTTTCGGGAAAAAGCCGATTGATCGAATTAAAGTCGCTTTTATGGGCCCCTTTGTCAACCTCGTATTTGCCTTAATTGCTTTCTCCATCCTCTGGGGGATCGGCGGGCGAGAAAAAAACTTTAGCGAATATACCCATAAAATTGGTTGGATCGACCCCAAATCAGATCTGTATAGCAAGGGAATCCGTCCAGGCGATGAAATCGCATCGTATAATGGCCAGCCCTTTCAAAGCTCCAAAGATCATGTGACCGCCCCCATGACAGCAGATGGCGCGGTGGATGTTAAAGGCTATCATATCAAATTTCATACGAAAGAACTCCAGCCTTTCGAATATCTCACAAAGACTTATCCCCATCCTAACGCCTTCGACAAAGACATTCTCACAACAGGGGTCTTGCAATCCGCAAGCTATGTGATTTACGATCGCCTTTCAGGAGACAAGGAAAACCCCTTGCCTGAAGGCTCTCCAATGGAAGGGAGCGGAATACAGTATGGAGACCGGATTGTTTGGGCCGATGGATTCCCTATCTATTCCCTTCACCAACTATCTCACCTACTGAATGAACCTAAAGCCTTATTAGTGATCAAACGCGATCAAGAACACCTTCTAAGGCGCGTGCCTCGCGTCAGGGCAGAAGAATTGAAGCTAGATTCCGAATTTAGAGAAGAGCTGATTGACTGGCAGTTTGAAGCCGGGCTCAACCAAGTGAGGTTACAAAAACTTTATACCATTCCCTACAACCTGAACAACGAATGCAAAGTTGAATCGCAAGTCAAATTCATCGATATAGAAAATCAAGAAGAAGCTTTCCCAAAGAAACCAGATTCAGAATTAGACATGCCTTTGCAAACAGACGACGTCATTCTAGCTGTTGATGGCTCACCTGTACAACACTCTTACGAAATCCTCGAACACCTGCAGAAGCGGCATGTCAACGTGATCGTAGAAAGAGATCCTAAAATCGCTCTAAAACCTTCATGGCAAAATGCTGATAAACTCTTTGATCAACAATTTCGACCTGATGACCTCGATCAATTGGTGTCTCAAATCGGCCGCCCAGATGGTGTAAAACACATCGAAAACCTTTATCTCTTAGAGCCGGTGGAACCTAAAACAAGAAAAGATTTTAAGCTCTCCCCTGAAAGTCAAGCTCAAATGGTCCACCAGCTGAAAGAGCAAGCCCAAGAACTAGAAAATATCGAAGACCCCGAGAAAAGGGCCATTGCTCGCCATCTCTTAGAAATGCAGGATAAACAACTCTTTCTTGGACTCCCTGCTGTGCAAGATGAACGTGTTCAATACAACCCAAATCCATTTGCTCTTTTCGAAAAGGTGATGGATGAAATTTGGTATACATTGAAAGCCCTCTTTACAGGCTCTCTCAATCCAAAGTGGATGAGCGGACCCATTGGCATCGTTCAAGTGGTCCATGACAACTCCATGGGTAGCCTCAAAGAAGCCCTCTTCTGGTTAGGAGCCATTAGCCTAAACTTGGGGATCCTCAACCTCCTCCCTCTTCCTGTTCTTGATGGCGGGACAATCTGCCTCTCTTTCTTTGAGTTAATCACAGGAAAACGGCTGAAACAAAAGACCCTCGAAAAGTTGATTATCCCTTTTGCGATCTTGTTGATCGGATTTTTCGTCTTTTTAACCTATCACGACATCGCACGGATCTTCACCCATTGGTCTCACTAAGGAAAAGAATTTAAAGCTATGTCTTATTCTCGGATCGTTGCACTCGTCTTCTTATGTGTGACAACGGTCAATCACTCTTCTTTATCGTGTCAGAGTAACCCCTGGCCGTGGACTGTAAGTGAGCAAGATTACCACTTCCCCTTAGAGTCTGTCGAAGCAGGCCATAGCATAGACGATCTTGAACCTCTTAAACGGGTATTCCAGGATGTGCGCCTGATCGCCCTTGGCGAAGCCACGCATGGCACTCGCGAATTTTTCCAATGTAAACATCGTCTGTTAGAATTTTTAGTTCGCGAGATGAGGTGCCGTCTATTTGCAATTGAATCCAGCTACGCTCGCTGTCAAGCCATCAACGAGTACGTCCTTCATGGCACAGGTCATCGCGATGAGGTCTTAGCTGAACAAGGATTTTGGTGCTGGGATACACAAGAAGTGGCTCATATGATTGATTGGATGCGTGCTTATAATCAAACTGTAGAAGCCAGTGATAAGGTCCAATTCTTGGGTTTCGATTGTCAGCTCAATGAAAAGGCTGGTAAAATGATCGTCAATCTCCTCAAGGAAGGCGATCCCGATTATTACGAGACCTCGTTATCCTTGTTGGCCCCCTTAGAAAAACATACTATCTTAGAGGCAGATGAACAGGAACTCGCATAAATCACCACTCAGATTCAAGAGGTCTCCGATCATCTCATCGCTCATGCAAGGGAATGGAAAAGCTCTTCACAAGATTATGAACAGGCGATGTTTTTGATCCGTCTGCTCAAACAAGAATGTGAATGTTTCGGCGCTGATCAGAACCCTTTCAATAGAATCAAACAATTTATCCAAAACGAACATCCCGAGCTTTCAGCAATCCTGAAGGAGAAGGGAGAGATGTTCTTTTTAAACGAAGAGATGCAGTTACAGTATCCCGAACTTCATCAAATTGCTATAGAGTTTTATCATGATGCCTGCAAACGTGACAGCTTCATGTCAGAAAACATCATGTCGCTTCTTGGCAACCTTCCCGAAACAGATCGGATGATGGTTTGGGCTCACAATGGACATATTGCATTGAATGACTGTGATGGAATCCCTGCAATGGGCTCTTATCTCCGTGACAAACTTGGCCAATCTTATTATGCGCTTGGCTTTGTCACCTCTTCAGGGACCTTTCAAGCACTCGATTCCGTTCACTATCAACTAAGAGTGTTCTCGATGCCACCACAGCCTGAAAATTCATGGGCACATCTCTGCAGTAAATTCGGAGAGGATCAATTCATCCTAGATTTTCGTTCTGCTCCTCCAACCGATTGGATGTCCTCTTCCATACCTTTATTAACTATTGGAACAACATTCTCTGATTCGGTGCCCTCATTTTTCTTCGACAACCAAATTCCTCTCAACCACTTCGATGGATTGATCTACATCCGCAAGACATCAGCAGCACACCCCATGAGCACAACTCACCATTGACCAATGATATCCTAGCTGTACAATGAAAAAGCCGCTCAAATGATCGTCAAATTCCTAAAGAAGGCAAAGGATTAATCTTGTAAATTGTTTTCAGATTATTTAACACTTCTTCATAAGTTGTGTTTTTCAAATCCAGCGTTTTCAAATCGATAGAATCTTTTTCGATGCGGTGAAGAAACTCTCTTAAGTCATTCTTGATTGGTAAAGGAAGAAGAATACTCTCATCAATGGAAAGGAGTTGATAGAGGCGAAAAATATCGTTTTTATGTTTTTTAATGTCTTTTTCATTAACAGTGGTCTCATTAGCAAGTCTTTTGATTGTAAGTTCAAGCCATGCTTTTGCCTTAAGTGGAATGAGATGCGGTAAAAAATGTCCTTTCCGGTACTCTGTTGACGATTTTGATAATTTCCCTGTTTTACAAATTCCTTGAATGCAAACACAAATTCTTTATTAAGAGCTTCAACACAAAGAACAATGTCTAAGTCCTTAGTGGCACGAAAGGGGATTCCAGCCTCTTCCATCACAAGCATGCATGCTGTGCCTCCAATTAAAACATATTTTTCTTGAAAACGTGTAAAATGTTTTTTAAATAAATCTAGACCTTTTACCATTTAATTTTCTCCATCAACTCTTCTAATGCTGCTTCAATTCGTTCATCCTCAATGTCTCTTAAACTTAAATAAAGTGAAAACGGATCCACTTTTTCATGTTCTGAAAGTGTATTTGGATTGTAATTCCAAATTTCTAATTCAAGATCAGCTTCATCTACAGGTGAATGTCGGAGCCCTTTGGGTATTTTTTCTTTTCGATATTCTTCTATTCCCATCGCATAAATAGTAAGTAGCGGCGGATTGATCATGGTCGTTTCTGTTAATGCACTTATGCCCGCCAAGGGCATTTCCGGCATTTTACCTCCTGGGATTAATTTCATCGACTCACGACTCCTAATTGGGCTGCGTAACATGCCATTCGTTTGTTCCCATAAATCTCTTTTATCCTCAAAAATCCACCATCGCTCCTTTCCTTTATTTATCAATTTACCAATCCCAGCTGCTTCTAGTTCATTAAATACACGAGTCATGGTCATAGGAGAGTAACCCAATGTAGCTGCTAATTCTGATGGAGTTAGTTTTTCACTTTTTTCTCTCAAGAGTGCTGATATGATAACGATTTGGGTGGCAGGGCTAAAAAGTTGTTTACGTTCTCGCTGTTGTTTGAAATGTTCCCTTAAGTCAAGCCCAAGGTCAGGAACGTAAATTTGATTATTTGGGATAATAAATGGTATGCGATCTTGAATTAGCCTTTTACGATTATAACTAGAAATTGTGTTAGAAACATAAATGCAAGGAACATTCGATTTTTTGGCTACTTGTTCCCATTGCTTTTTTATTGTATTAGGGGTTAACTCAAAATCATCCTTCGAAATCATGAGTAAGCAAGGATGATTTAAAAGAGATAACTCAAAAAAAGTATAGGCATCGACTAGGAAAAAAGGGAGCATTTTCTGCCCTTTCCATGGAAGAATGGAAATCTCGATACCAAGTGTTTCTTTAAGATATCCTTTAAACTTTTCAATCAAATTGTTCATATGGATTTTCTCGTTCATTAACGAATATTTTTTCACGATAACACATCAAGCGTTAATGTGCAAATATTACGTTAACATCTTGACTATCATCTCGTATTGCTGCGGTCACAAGGCATACTGAAATAAGCTGAAACAGGGTTCGCAAGAGATACAATGCAAAAAAGAATCTGTTTGATTTAGATGGAAAAAGATCACGGCCTGCATTAGAATCCTGTTCCAGAAAATCAATATCAGGGTGAAAATGGTGAGTTTCATAGCTTTGCATTCGATGGACCTATGTTTCAACACCCAATAAAAGTCACTGTTGGTGAAACTGTCCATCGAGATGGTGCTTATTATACAGATCTGCTCCCATCCAGAATCTAATACAAACACTCTGGAAACACATTCGCATTATGTCGCCCTTACAGGGCTCAAGGGAAGGGGGGGCTGTCGCTAGGGCTTTGCCCTTACCATTACCCATTTTTTCAGCGCGAAGCGTTTGGAGTGCGAAAGTCCTCTTTCGCTTTATTTTAGATCAATTTTTGGGACATTCGTGTCTTTTGAATTTCTCTACCGCTTCGCGCAGCGTTCAGTATCTCCTACTTTCCCTCAAGCTTACCCACATCTGGTGCTATCGCCTAAAACCTAACTATAGTTTATCCACAAGCTCTTATCAATGCTGTTCGTC
>JAGVJP010000119.1 GCA_020051075.1 Parachlamydiales bacterium | reverse complement strand
TGAAGGAAGAAAAATTCAAGTTAGAGCTTGGCGATACAACGTCATAAGCAAAGAAGGATATTGTATTCCTGTCTATTTATTGGATACCGATCTACCTGAAAATTGTGAGTGAGTCGGTTTTGCCAAGAGATTGTATTGGGAATTGGTGGCGTTAGGATATTGCGAGCTATAGGTTATGATCAAATTAGACGATTTCATTTGAATGAAGGACATGCAAGTCTTTTAACGTTGGAACTTTTAGATGAAGCAGCCTTAAGAGCAAATAAAAAACAATTTTCTCACGAAGAAGTTGAACTTGTAAGAAAGCAGTGCATCTTCACGACACATACGCCAGTTATTGCAGGTCATGACAAATTCCCATTGGATATGGTTGAAAAAATTCTTCAACTTCATTCGATTCGTCCGCATGTTTGAGAAAATAATACCACTTCTCTTCAATAGTCTCTACTTCACAAGGCGTTTTATTGAATTTCGGCAACTCAACAAAAGTAAACGAAAAGTCTTTCAGATCATTTTTATCCTTTACAATGAAGTCGTTGCAGTTGCAGCATCTATCCAAAAAATAATGCTAATTCAACTTCTAGTTTTATTCCAGCAATAAATATGAATAAAATACTTTTCCTTCACAATTCGTTCTGCTCTGAAAGTGGGGTATTATACCGGCATCTAGTTGACAGCCTATGACATAGAAAGATAGCTAGCGGTGGTATTATCTTCCACAATAATCAATCGTAACTTGTTTTCCATCTTGAAAACTAGGCGATTATTTGTCATCATGTTATCAAAATGAGAGTCAGTTTAAAAGGAAAAATAGATGAGAAAAAATAGAAAAATATCGACCTTTGTTTTTTTGCTCTTATTAAATTTGGGATTAGCACAAGCCACACCAAGTACGACATATTGGACAGTTTGCACAACTGATATTCAAGCGAATGGGGTTTTACATGTTGGTGTGGATAATTACTTCACAGTGTTCAATAGACGAGGACATGGTTCATCCCTTCCTCCTGATGCTGGTTTAACCTATGGCCTTTTTAATTGGCGTGATCTTGCAGCAGAGGGAGGGATCGATTATCTGGGGGGCACTGATGATCCTATTTTCTTTAATGGAAAAATTGGAATGGCTGAAGATAAACTTTTTTCAAAGGCCCCTGCTTGGAACGTGGGGATATACAATATTGGAACGCGTACAACGAGCCAAGGAAGAACAAATCAAAATATTGTGGATATTATGTTCAGTAAAGTCCTTCCCGATTGGATTGGTGGGAACCTTTGTATTGGCGCTTTCTCTGGAAGCAGAGCAATGGGAAAAAACCGCCAAGGGTGGATGGTTGGATTTGTTCGTGGTTTTTGCAAAGAGAAGGATTGTGAAGGTAAAGACTATCATAAATGGGTCTTAGCCGCCGATTACGCATCAGGCAAAAATACAATTGGGGGCGGCGGCGCTGGAATGTATTATTATTTTACGCCAGACATTAGTTTATTGACAGGGCCTGTTTTTTTTAATGATGCAAAATTCAATGGACAATGGAAATGGACTATACAACTTGACATTAACATCTCCTTGAATCAGCCAAAAGTAGTGCAAAGCAAAGCCCATATGTGAAAATTCGTACGGATACCGTCTCTTGCTTCTTTTTTTGTTAAAAAAGGGGGTATCTGAACTGTTACAAAAAATCTACGAAGTTTCGTTTAGAAATTGAGATTTGGATATTTTCAACTGAGGCCGGTATACATTTATTCGAATATGTTGAAGGGTAAGCATGGTCAGGAATGTTAATTGTTTTTCTGTGAGAGCAAATCTAAATTATGCTTAGCAATTTCATTGCCTAAATCAGCAGCCTTTTGAAGCCACATGATGGCTTTAACGTGATCTGGCAGAATTCCTTCTCCTTTGGCATAGATGACTCCTAAATTAAGACAGGCTTGTGCATCTCCTTGCAAAGCGGCTTGTTCAAGCCAATAGAAAGCTTTGCCCTCATTTTTGAATTTATTAGAATACAGCAATGCCAAATTCATTTGAGCATCTACGTTACGCTGCTGAGCCGCTTTTTCAAACCAAATCAATGCTTCGTCATAATTTTGCTTGGTGCCGAGACCATCGCGAAACATAACACCTAAACTATATTGTCCTCTTTCATTCCCGAGACGAGCTGCTTTGTCGAACCATTGAAAGGCTTTAACATTGTCTTGAGTTACACCAAACCCTATCGCATACATAGTCCCTAAATTGATTAGAGCATCGACATTTCCCTGATTTGCAGCCTTTTCGAACCACTTTAGTGCTTGATTGTAGTTTTGAGTTGTACCCTCCCCTTTTAAAAGCATATGGCCGACATAAAACTGGCTTTCAGCATCGCCTTGAACAGCAGCTTGTCTAAACCAATGAAAAGCTGCTCCGTCATCTTGCCACACTCCGATTCCATTAGCATATAAAGTCCCCAAATTGATTTTAGCGTCCAAATATCCTTGACTTGCGGCTTCTTCCAACCATTGATGGGCTTCAATAGGATCGTAATCTTCCATAGCTAGTAAACCCATTTGAAATTGGGCCTTTACATTACCTTGGAGAGCTGCTTTTTTGTACCAAGAGCGTGCCTTAATATTATTTTTTGGAACACCTAACCCTTCTCGATAAAGATGTCCTAAGAAATATTGAGATTGAACATTGCCTCCTTTAGCTGACTTTTCAAATAAATCAAAAGCTTTAGCATATTCTTTGTTTTCAAAGTATGTTAAGGCATGTTTTTCATCGTTTTCATGTAAAAAATAGGCTAAACAGAAAAACACTGGTAAGGCAACAAAGCAAACAATTTTCAAATAACGATGAATTTTCATGGGGCTCTCTTGTCGTTGCTGATCAGCAAGTATTCAATCGAATCCAATCACTTGAACCTGTGCAATACTTGTGAGGTATACCGGCATCTAGTTGAAATTGCCCATCTGGACTACGCCAAAGTCCAGATGGGCAATTTTCAATTAGATGCCGGTATAGACCAGATAGATTTTCCTTTTTCTAAAACTGGCTTGTTCTCTAAATCTACAAAATCTTCCCGTTTAAGTCAAACGGGTTGTTCTAGATGGATTTATCGTTGACGATAAATCAAAGGTAATTATATAAACCTTGGAAAGGATATATACAAAGATTTTTAAAATTTGAAGCAGAGAAAGCCTTCATCTTTGGTGTTCTAACGATAAGCATGCTCACGGTTTTTTTTAATGAATGGTCAAAATCAGGAAAATTGGGGGAAAATTGTCGCGATTAGGGGGAGCGTCATTGATGCTAAATTTGAGCATGAACTGCCGTCAATTCACTCATTGCTCTATGCTGGAAATAACCGGGATATTGTAATTGAAGTCCAAATGCATCTCGATATCAACAAGATTTGTGGAATTACCCTCACACCTACACAAGGATTGGCTAGAGGAGATCTTGTAGAGGATGCTCATAAGCAACTACAAGTTCCTGTTGGACCAGGGATTCTTTCCCGAATGTTCAATGTTTTTGGACAAACTATCGACAATCAGGGGGTCCTTACTGATGTAGAATGGCGATCGATACATAGACCACCCCCTGTTATTTCTAGGCGATCTATAGAATCAGAAATTTTCGAGACCGGAACAAAGACATCATTCAATGAATATTAAATTGTTTTATATTATTATTACATTATTATTAATCGTAACATCTGCTTTTGCTGATAAAATCCAGAAGAAGATAACAGACTCAGCTCTAGGGAAAATCTATTTTCCAACTTCCACCAATCACGCGGCAGAGACCTATTTTGTTAATGGAGTATTATATTTACATAACTTTGAATATGAGAGCGCACGCGTTGCTTTTCAGCAAGCAGAAAAGGCAGATCCTGGATTTGCCTTAGCTTATTGGGGAGAGGCAATGACTTATAATCATCCTTTATGGAATGAACAAGACCTTATAGCAGGCAGACAGGCATTAGAAAAACTTGCTCCGACAGATGAATTGCGCGTCAAAAAAACGAAATCTGAAAAGGAAAAGGGTTATATCAACGCAGTAAATTTACTGTTCGGAAAAGGTACAAAATTAGAACGAGATGCGGCGTATTCAAAGTCTATGCTCGCAACCTACCGTAAATTTCCTAACGATGATGAAATTGCCATGTTTTATACACTATCGTTATTAGGTTTAACAGAAGGCGCACGTGATGTTCAGGTTTACATGCAAGCTGCAGCTATTGCTGAAGAAGTGTATCAACATAATCAGGAGCATCCAGGTGCCCTACATTATGCAATTCACGCTTATGATGACCCTATTCACGCACCTCTTGGGCTAAGGGCAGCTCGGATCTATGCACAAATAGCACCAGATGCCTCGCATGCTCTCCATATGACCTCACATATTTTTCTCGCATTAGGGTTGTGGGATGATGTAATCACTTCAAACAAATCTGCCTGGGAGGCCGGTCTAAAAAATAATCGCAAAGGAAATCCAAAGAACTATACGATTCATGATTTTCATGCACTTCAATGGTTGGTTTATGGTTATTTGCAAAAACAGCAATATCAAGAAGCTTACCAACTAGTGAAAACGATGATGCAAATTGCTGAAGCAAGCAACACTCCCACGGCTAAATTTCATTATGCTTTGATGAGATCAGCGTATGTGATAGAAAGCCGCGATTGGAAAACAGATCTAAAATCAATCGACATGAATGAAATGGAACCAGCTTCACGAGCAACCGATATTTATACTAATGCGGTCATAGCTTTAAATAAAAATCACGACGTGGATCTCAGTGCATACATGAATGAAATCGAAGAGATTGGAAAAGCAGTTAATGGTAAGATCAGCAAATCAGTTAATAAACTAGATCAATTTACTTTAGCGACTTCAAACGGCAAATTGATTGAAAAAATAATAATGTTGGAAATGCGTGCACAAATACATTTGCAACAGGGAGAACTCAAAGAAGCCATCAGAATCATGCATGAAGCAATTCAATTGGAAGATCAGCTTCCTATTGGTTATGGTCCTCCCGTGCCGATCAAACCATCTCACGAATTATTGGCTGATCTATTATTTTTAAATCACCAATATCTTGATGCATATGATGAATATATCAACGAGTTAAAGCGTGCTCCAAATCGGTCGATTGCAAATCAAGGTCTGAAGTTAACAACAGAAAAAATCAAAGAGCAGGGAATTCCAATCCCTGAGGGAATAAAAACATACTTTAATAAACTTATGATGGAGAGAAATGCTGATGACTAAATTGCAAGTAATTGGAATAACAACTCTATCTCTTTTTATTTCAAGTTGTGCTCGTGTACCACAAGGAAGTGAGGAGCAGGTGGCAGGCATTATACAAGAACGGATTGGAAAAGAAGTTCTATGGAATCACACTTGTTACGAAGACCCTCGTGTAACTTGTTATATTCAAGATCTAGCCTCTCAATCCGTTAGTATTGAATCTGCCGTTCAAATCGCACTCCTAAATAATCCAGAAGTTCAAGCGACGTTTGAAGAAATCGGTATTGCCCAGGCAGATTTAATCGAAGCTGGACTTTTTACTAATCCTGTATTTTCAGTAGAAGTGCGTTATCCTCATGAAAAAAAGCTCGTAACTAATATTGAATATCTTATCACAGCTACCTTCTTAGATATTTTCCTCATTCCATTGCGAACGAGACTAGCATCAACTGAGCTTGAGCAAGCAAAGCTTCGAGTGGCAAATGAAATTTTAGATTTAGCTTTTGAAGTCAGACAGACATACTATGAGCTGGTAGCAGAACTACAAATGCTAAAATATACTCAAGCAATTGCTGAATTGGCAAGTATCCAGAGCGAAATTGCCTTAAGACAACATCATGTAGGAAATATTTATAAACTTGATTTAGAAGAAATTCAATCCATCTTCTTAGTAGCTGATTTGCAAATCACGCAATCTCAGGAAGAAATTATTCGACTTCGGGAAAAACTCAATAGATTGCTTGGATTTAGTGAAGAGATCTGCCTTACATTTCCAGAGCAATTACCAGAAGAACTGGATTACCAAGGATTTGACCTCTGTCAATTAGAATCCATGGCTCTTCAGGAAAGAATCGATCTGCAAGTCGCCCGTTTTGAAATTATTCGTTTTAGCCGCATGCTGGGACTTAAAGAGTGGTGGACTTATACTAATTTACAATTAGGCTTAGCTGGCGAGCGCGATTCTGATGGACCCAATCTTATTGGACCTGGATTTGCTGGAGAAATCCCGATCTTTAATTATGGTCAAGCAGCACGTATGCGTATTTTTGCACAACTTAGACAAGCTCAAGATCGTCTAGCTGCTTTAGAGATTCGAGTGCTTTCGGAAGTAAGAGAGGCTCATAAACTGTTGATGAAGGATTTAAGAATTATCAGTAAATATCGAGTAGGAATTATCCCTTTACAAAATAAAATCATTAACTCCTCCGAAGAACTGTACAATGTCATGGGTCTCGGTGTTGACCGTCTTTTAGTGAATAAAAGACGAGAAACAGAAACCTATCGCAATTATCTCATAGGTCTAAAGAATTATTGGATCTCACGCGTACAGCTTGATCATGCTTTAGGAGGGTATTTATTTCGATTGCTTCCACAAGAATTTACATGCGAAGGAGTCGAATAATGAAAAAAACTCTCACTCTTTTAAGCATTCTTATTATCTTCTCTTTAAGTGGTCAAGATCACCATATGCATGACCAGATGAATATGCCAGAAAATCATATGCAGAATATGCCTATGCAAGATCATATGCAAATGATGCAGCAAAATCAAAAAGAGCAAGATAGAAAAAATCACCGAGGAGATGTCAAAAAAGAAGACCACTCAATTAAGGGAATATTGAGATATCCCTCCATTATCACCCCAAATGTAGGATCTCTTCCTTGGAAAATGGATGGAGATGTGAAGGTTTTTCATCTTATTGCTGAACCAATCCGCAGAGAATTTGCTCCAGGTTTTTGGGTCAATTGCTGGGGTTACAATGGATCAAGTCCAGGTCCCACGATAGAAGCTGTCGAAGGAGATCGGGTCAGAATTTTTGTAACAAATAAACTTAATGAACCAACATCCGTTCACTGGCATGGAATTATTTTACCCAATGGGATGGATGGAGTGGCAGGTTTGAATCAAAAAGCAATCTCCCCTGGCGAGACATTCAAATATGAATTTACTCTCAGACAAAACGGGACATTCATGTACCACTCTCATTCGGATGAAATGACACAAATTGGACTTGGCATGGAAGGATTCTTCATTATCCACCCGGGAGATGGCGATAATCCACCCATTGATCGCGACTTTGCGATCTTTTTGCATGAATGGCGCGTTCCTATGGGAGCTAAAACACCCATTCCTTTTGAAATGCTCGACTTTAATTTATTTACTTTCAATAGCGTTTTATATCCTACAACCGAATCACTAGTTGTCAAAACAGGTGACCGTGTACGTATTCGTTTTGGAAATGTCATGATGAGTACTCATCCCATTCATATTCACGGTCATGAATTCTTAGTGACAAGAAAAGGTGGTAAAAGACTCCCACCTGCAGCCCAATCTAGCGAAGTAACAGTGCTTGTTGCTCCAGGAGAAACAAGAGATATTGAATTCATTGCAGATAATCCTGGAGACTGGGCCCTGCACTGCCATAAATCTCATCATGTAATGAATCAAATGCAACACGACCTTCCAAACTTAACAGGGATAAAAAAACAAGGGATAGAAGAGCGAATTAAACAATTTTTTCCGGATTTTATGGGACTAATGAATATCAACGGAATGAGCGATATGTTTGAAATGTATGGAACTAGCGAAATGATGGATATGGGATTTAGAATGAAATATCCTCCCAATCTCTCGCCAATCGGTAGTCCAGGCCCATTTGGGGTCATTGAAATGGGCGGCATGTTTACTATTTTCAAAGTCAGGGATAATTTAACCAATTATGCCGACCCAGGTTGGTACCAGCATCCACCAGGAACAGTTGCAGAAGCTGTGAATATGAACGACGATATGCCACATAATATGAATGGAATGGAGCATGGTACTATGTCGCAGAAGCATCATGATGGGATGCAGATGATGGATCATAAAATGACCATGCAAAAATCTCATCATCATGTCAACACTGTCAGCTGGTTTAGTCGAGAAGAGGATCGAAAAGAAGATCATGCTCAAGAAAATATTAACTGGATGCAGAGTAAACCAGCAGATAGCATGGGTGGACGTATGCAACATGGAGCAGACAATGTGAAAGGCATGTCTCATGTTATCTCTAATACAAATGAAATGAGACATTAATAATGAATAAAATTTTTATTTTAATTTTATTATATTTTCTAAGTTTAACATTTCTTTTTGCCCACGAAACTCACAAAGAAATGGATGAACATAAATCGATGAAGGAAAGTGTTCAAACAACACATGTCCAACCATTGGCCAAACAAGATGACGGTAGACCTCAAAGTTGGATGCAGTGGATTGGTGGTTTTCATTTCATTTTTTTGCATTTTCCAATCGCGCTAATTGCCATGACAACTATTTCTGAAATACTTTTTGCATGGTCTACAAGGCCAATTTTTGACTATGCCTCGCGCTTTATGCTTATTTCAGCGGCTGTTTTAGCTGTTCCGACAGCTCTTCTTGGTCTGACTTATAGTTACACAGCCACTTATAATGGGGTATTAGCCGATTTCGTATGGTGGCATATGTGGCTTGGATTTACAACTGCCATTTTTGCTATTTTTGTGGCTTTTATTCGCGAACGTTGGGGAATAAGTAAACTTTATTATACGTGTCTTGTTCTCTTATTTTTTCTAGTAAACATCACTGGATTTTTAGGAGGAGGAATGACGTTTGGACCATACCACATGCACCCTCCTCTTTAACAAACAGGAACATCATGGATAGTGAAACCATAGCCTATTTTTCAATGGAAATAGCTCTTGAACAAGGCATTCCCACCTATAGCGGGGGTTTAGGCATATTAGCCGGCGACATGCTGCGTTCTGCAGCTGATCTAAAACTTCCATTGATTGCGATCACTCTCCTTTACCGAAAAGGATATTTCTACCAAAAACTAAATTCCGAAGGGATCCAGAGCGAAATGCCTGTGGAATGGATCGCATCGGACTTTTTACAAGAACTGCCTCAACGTATAGAGGTGAGTGTTGAAGGAAGAAAAATTCAAGTTAGAGCTTGGCGATACAACGTCATAAGCAAAGAAGGATATTGTATTCCTGTCTATTTATTGGATACCGATCTA
>JAGVJP010000085.1 GCA_020051075.1 Parachlamydiales bacterium | reverse complement strand
TACCTGATCCCATCCCGAACTCAGAAGTCAAGACCTTCATCGCCAATGGTACTGCACGCAAGAGTGTGGGAGAGTAGGTCGCCGCCAGGCTTTTTTTTTTAGAACTTGATAGTGTTAGAGCGAAAGAGGACTTTTGTCCTTCAGAAGCATGTATCCAAGAATTTTTTTGGATAAGCGTTTGAAGGATGAAAGCCCTCTTTTTTTTTGAAAAGAGGTCATTGAAGAAGTCCGGCCTGAACCAGTTCCAATCGTCACATATTCTTACCAAAATTGACCATTGAAAAGCGGAAGAGGACTTCCGCACTCCAAACGCTTCGCGTATTCAAGACGATTTATTGAATACGCGAAGCGTTTGGAGTGCGGAAGTCCTCTTCCGCTTTTCTGCCAAAGGATGTTGATCAGAACCTGTGCGCTTATAAAAGTTGGTTGGGGGCGATAGCTCACCGGAATGGTAAGTTAGCCAGCTACGCTCGTATATGGGGGGAGCTCTCTACACTAAGGGACTTTTAGTCTTTTTCGAGATAATACATCAACCCTGCCATTAAGGTAGATATTGTGATCAGAGTTGTTGAGGCAACGATGAATGAGGATTTAGGTGACAAAGAAATTGGAAGGAATTTCATCGTCGCCATATGCACTCCGATGACTGGAACAAGACCTGCAAGAAGTGCCAACGTTACAAGAGAAGGCTTAAACCATTTCGCATTTTGAGTTTCTTTTGAAAAGCGATCTGCCTGTTCGATAACTTTAAAAACAACTGACAAACCGATAGCCATCCCAAGGCATGTTGTTGTCGCAATCACTAATCCTGAAACCGCTGGCATTTGAAAGATGGTTTTTATAATTTCTCCAGGTCTGATCGGAGCCATGTTTATACTTTGTAATGATGGAATAGAGCTTCCTGTAACACCTAAATTTGACATTAAAATCCTCCGGTTTAAATTTTTTGATAAATAATGAACTTAATTGTAACGAAATAATACTTTAAGTTCAATTGTAATTTTTATTAATGCTTCTACAATTCTTCTTCAGCAAGATTCGCATTAGGAAGAGCATTCTCAAACTCAGAGATTAGGAATTCCCGTTCTTCGGGTTTGACGAGCCGCTCTTGATAAAGAATATGTTCTAATATCGGCCGATCGTCAGCTTTAAAAGACAGGTGTTTATCGGGGCAGAGGATGAATTTCTCAAGCTGAACGAGCAACTGATTTCTTAACTTGTTTCTGAAGGCAATTAGCTCCTGAGGATCTTTAATATAGTCGAAATTCAACCATGTTGAGGCAATATGGATTAAGTTGTCTAACTCTATCAAGCTTGTTGTTTTTTCTATCTGAGAAATCATGCTTCCCATATTTTGCTGACAATTTTCATCGATAAGGGAGATCGTGTCCTCATCTTGTTGAATCAAATGCTGTAAGTTAAGTTCTTTCAGAAATCCTATAAATTGATCGATAGGGATATCGTCATATTTATGAAATAAGTAGTCGATATTTTCCTTAACGATTTCTTTCTGTTTTGCATCTAGCATGAGAAAGGAATGAGAGAGGTGCTGAAATTCGATTTGAAATTGTGGGTCGGGGGATTGCAATTCATGGTTAACCAGAGAAAAAAGAGCTGAAACGAGCGGTTTTAATTCATTTTCACGGGCGATAGAGACAGATTGAAGCTGAATGAAAATTGGATGGTTATGATCGACACCGCGTCGGTCTGCTTGATGATGATTTTTTGTGAGATCCAGAGGGGCGGATTCATAAGCTAACTCTTCTGAACTGTTCCTGTTAACGTCACCTCCCTTGATGGATGTGGCGATAATGGTCTCTTTGACATCATCATCTTTTAATAAGGTGGATTGATTGATTTTTCCTTGCGCGTTGAAACCCACAAACCCGAACAGAAAGTTATCGGTAGGAGCAAACATCATCAGCCCTTCTTTAGTATGAAGAGCCGATTTCTTTCCCTGATCCGAATAGAGAACGAGATGGGGGAGATGAGCGAAAGCTTCGACGTTGGACTTTAATTTGGCCACCTCTTGGCTAGATCCTCGAGAAGTCGATAGATTCAACGCTTCATCAACTAAATTTTTGCCAAGCCTCCAATAGCGGGGCGCATTATAGATCAGATTTTCTGCTTGTGGAAGAATCCATGCGAGATTTTTTGGGGGGGCAAAATCGAAATTGCCTGCGTAATTTGCTAATCTGGGCAGCCTGATGAGAGTTCCTTGTTTGACTAACTCTAGGATTTCATTTCCGTTCAACCCCTCTAAAGGATCTGGACTTGCTAATAGGCGATTCAGACTCTTCACATCATTCAAAGTGCGCAGCTCCATCAGTTTTGAATCGACAACAATGACTTTTTTGGGAACAAACCACTGCAAGAAACTATGTGCTGGTTGTGCAATAAGTAAGAAGTGGGATAGGTCGCTATTGGTATAGATGCGTAAGCTGTAGGCACAGAGGTTAAATTGCCCTTGAGCATCGATTTGCGAGGCATAAGAAGGGGTGTTTGGCAATATTCCCTGGAGAATTGCTTTTAAGAAATCGGCATCAGCCCAATTTTGGTTCTGTGGTTTCAATTGGTTGATCTCCGCATAAGTCAAAGCCATGGCGATGTCGGCAACTGCTTGTGCGGCCTTGGTCTCCTGAGCCTCTGATTTGTCGTTGACATTGAGATAAACAATGACTCCAAGCACGACGACTGTGCTAATGAGAGAGAAGATAAAAACTAAAATCCACTTCCATGCATAATAAAGATGAGTCCTTTCATTAGGATCATTTTCCATCATTTCTTGCGAAGGCTGCCCTTCTTCGAGATGCTGTAAGTAATCATCTTTCAAGCTTTTTTTTGCTTGGTTAGCATGTAGGGCTTTCTTTGAATTTTTCTGTATCGGATCCGTTGTTGAATTGAGCTCCTCGTTAAGGAGAGGTTCCTCTTTTGCAGATAGATCAGAATAGTTTTTTTCAAAATCGCTTTCCATCAGACTGGTTATTTCGTCTTCAAAAGGCAAAGGGAAAGAGGAGGTTTGAAAGGGAGGGGAGAGTGGCTGAGACTGATGTTTTTTTGATACAGTGGAGTTTTCTGTGAGTGGAAGGGCTGTCGGTTCTTGTGGATTGAGGCTATTGCTGGAACCAGCGGTGATAAGTTTCTCGAAAAGGATAATCGTTTCATGGACAATGATCACATCGCCAGAATTGAGAAGTTTTTTACCGAACGGAGTTCCATTGACGGAGACAAAAGGGTCGTTCGTTAGGTTGATGATAATGCGAAAACCGTCTTGCTCAATAATTTTAAGATGGATGGGGGCGATAGCAATGCCAGAAAGAATCAAATCGACAGCAGCTGGATCAGAACCTAAAGAAATAATGGGTTTATTAAATAGGTGAATTTCTGGATCTGTCTTGGCATTTAAAGTAAGCCTGATCATCATGAGAAGGTCTATTATTATCTTAAAATTTGTAATTTTTGTGGTTCATACAACGGACTGTTGTATGGCTCTCTTAGGACTTACGTTCAGCGTCAAAAACAGACCTTTTTCGGGACCGTGACATGAAGAAGAAGATATATCATTTTGCATTTATCGTCACTGATTTTTGCCTTCCCCCAACGTAACTATCCCACAACTTCCCAAGGTAATAGCAGGATAGACAGGATCCTGCCTATCCTGTTATATTGTTTTGGGAAGTTGCTATTCTGCCTATCAATGATGTGCTTGGTTCAGAGAAATGATGGGGATCATGGATGTCAGAAGCCAAAATTAATTTTTGATTTATATATAATTGAAGCAGTTGGTTGAGATTTTTTCGAAAACTCTTGACAGAATCTGATCATTTTCATTCTAATTTATGCTTAGTTCAAACTCAAGGTGATGTCGGTATCTTCAAAAGATTAAGGAGATTGTGTGTTAAATTCATTGTTCTCATGGCTCCAACCAGCTGCGCATATACCCGAAATACAAGATAAAGAACAGGTCAAACAAGATTATAAATACTGGCGCATCCGTATTCTATATTCGATGTTTGTTGGTTATGCGTTTTACTATTTCACCAGAAAAAGCTTTACTTTTGCTATGCCGGGCTTGATCCACGACCTAGGCTTTGATAAAGCGCAGCTAGGTGTACTGGCAAGTGTTCTCTCTATTTCGTATAGCATTAGTAAATTCGCCAGCGGCATGATCGCCGACCGGACAAACCCCCGCTATATGATGGCGATAGGATTAATCTTGACAGGTATCTTTAATATCTGTTTTGGGTTGTCATCATCTCTTTTTTTTCTGGCGCTATTCTGGGGTCTGAATGGATGGTTTCAAGGGTTTGGTTGGCCTCCCTGCGCACGCTTTCTCACTCAATGGTATTCTCATTCCGAGCGCGGTTCCTGGTGGTCAACTTGCAGCTTGTCCCACAATGTCGGAGGGTTTCTCATCCCTTGGGTGGCTGGTATCGCATTGGAATATTATGGATGGCGTTATGCGATGTTTATTCCAGGAATCGCCTGCATTGGTGTTGGCTTCTTCTTGATTAACCGCCTTCGCGACACTCCCGAATCACTAGGACTCCCTCCTATTGAGAAATATCGGAACGATTTTGCCGATCACGTTGAGTCCTCTGTTCCTGAGAAGAAGCAAGATAACAAACGCATTCTCATCGACTATGTATTGAAAAACCCCTTCATTTGGCTTTTAGGGATAGCCTATTTTTTTGTTTACATTGTCCGGATGGGGGTGAATGACTGGACCGCCTTATTTCTCGTGGAGACAAAAGGGTATAGCAGCATTGGTGCAAATGGGTCTGTGTCTTTATTTGAAGTAGGCGGTTTTTTTGGGATGTTAGTTGCTGGATGGTCTTCAGATCATTTATTTAGCGCTAAGCGCGGTCCGGTCAACGTGATCTTTGCTCTCCTCTGTCTGATCTCTATTGTCCTCTTTTGGATGATTCCTGAAGGGTATGCTCTCATGGATTCGATTTTGATGTTTACGATCGGATTTGCGGTATTTGGACCTCAGATGATGATCGGTCTGGCGGCAACCGAACTTGCTCATAAACGAGCGGCAGCCTCTTCCAATGGCTTTGTCGGTCTATTTGCTTATGCAGGCGCTGCTTTCGCAGGATATCCCCTCAGTTTGATTACTCAAGGATGGGGTTGGGAAGGGTTTTTCTGGGCCTTGATGGGATGCTGCTTAATCTCAGTCTTATTGCTCTTGCCATTATGGTCGGTGAGCGCTTCAAATTCACGTAAAAGCAAAGAAGTCGAAGTATCGGCTAGGACTGATCTTAATCCCCATGAACAGAAAGAGCCTGTACTCAATTAAAGTTGTTATATGTCCAATTTTGTTCATCTCAGGGCCCACTCTCAATATTCTGTTTTAGACGCTACCGCATCCCCGGAAGATTTAGTTGAAAAGGCAGTGCAAGAGGGTTTTACAGCACTTGCATTAACTGATCATGGCAATTTATTCGGTGTTGTCGAATTTTACAAAGCTTGTAAAGAGGCCAAGATCAAAGCTGTCATCGGGTGCGAACTTTATGTTGCCCCCCGTTCCCGTTTTGAGAAAACAAAGATTCCAGGAATGCGGCCGGCCTATTCTTTGACGCTGCTTGCTAAAAATCAGCAGGGATATCGCAATCTTTGCAAACTGTCCTCTACCGGATACCTGGATGGTTTTTATTACCATCCTCGTATCGATGATGATCTCTTGCAAAAACATAGTGAGGGGTTGATCTGCATCACGGGGAGTTTAGGGACTCGCCTTGCGCATGAAATCCTGCAAGGATCTCCCGAAAGCGCTTCCAGTCATATTGAACTCTATCGCAACCTCTTTGGCGATGATTTGTATTTTGATTTGCAGCGGCATGAAATGGATCAGCAGCTCATTGATCTCGATGAGCTGCAGCAAGAAACGTGGGTGTTGCAGCAGTATCGAGACTTCATTCAAAGACAGCAGCAAGTCAATCAAACTCTTCTTCGATTCAGCAGCGAGTCTGGGATTTCTTGCATTGCGACCAACGATATCCACTACATCCGACAAACTGATTGGCGGCCGCATGAAATCTTGCTGAATATTCAATCGGGCGAGCCTTGCGAACTCTGGGAAAAAGATTCGTATGGTAATCCAAAATTTCGGATTCCAAATCCGAAAAGAGCAACGTATCCCTCTCATGCCTATCATTTCAAATCGGCTGAGGAAATGGAACGGCAGTTTTCAGATTTTCCTGAAGCTCTAGCACTGACGGCAAAAATTTCAGAGCAATGTCATGTTGAAATCGATTTTAAAACAAAGCATTACCCTGTCTATCTTCCCCCTGGTCTTGAAAGCACCTCTTACACTAAGGAAGAGCAATCAGCAGCGGTGGAATCGTTTCTGTGGAAGCTTTGCGAAGAGGGGATTGCCCGTCGCTATACCTCTGAAAAAATTGCAAAAGTTCAAGAAATCTTCCCTGATCGCGAACCGATGCAAATTATTCGTGAACGGTTAGATTATGAAATGAGCATTATTGTCCCAAAAGGGATGGCTGACTATTTGCTGATTGTATGGGACTTCATCAACTGGGCGAAACGAAGCGGCATCCCTATGGGGCCAGGGCGTGGCTCTGGCGCTGGCTCTATCGTCCTCTATCTGATTGGTGTAACGGATATCGAACCACTCCGCTTTCACCTATTCTTCGAACGTTTTATTAATCCAGAGAGGATCTCATATCCCGATATCGATGTCGATATCTGCATGGATCGGCGTGGCGACGTCATCGCCTATACGCTGCAGAAATACGGAAAAGAAAACGTTGCTCAGATCATTACTTTTGGTACGATGAAAGCTAAAATGGCTTTGAAGGATGTCGGAAGAGTATTGAGTGTGCCGTTATCTAAAGTCAATGCGATCGCAAAACTAGTGCCAGATGATCTCAACATCACTTTGGATAAAGCGCTCGAAAAAGATCATGACCTTCGATCTCTCTATGAGTCTGATGCTGAGGTTGGCCGTCTCATCGATATCGCGAGGAAACTTGAAGGATCGATACGGAACACGGGGATTCATGCTGCTGGAATCATTATCAGTGGAGTCCCCCTCGTCGATTTGATTCCTATCTGCAATGCAAAAGATTCTGAAATGCCCGTCACACAGTTCTCTATGAAGCCTGTTGAAGCTGTCGGGATGTTGAAGGTCGACTTTCTCGGATTGACAACGCTGACAGCCATACAAAAGTGCGTCGAAGCTGTGCATGCGAACATGGGGAAGGCAATTGATTGGATTGATTTGCCCCTTGATGATAAACCTACCTTTGATCTTCTAAATCAAGGAAAGACGTTGGGGATATTCCAGTTAGAATCTGGCGGCATGCAAGATTTAGCTCGGCAGCTCCACCTTGACCGTTTCGAAGAAATCATCGCTGTCGGCGCCCTTTATCGGCCGGGTCCGATGGATATGATTCCGTCGTTTATCAATCGGAAGCATGGGAAAGAGCCAATCGAATATGACCATCCGTGGATGAATGATATCCTCTCTGAGACATATGGGATCATGGTCTACCAAGAACAGGTGATGCAAATTGCCAGCAAACTTGCTAACTTCACATTGGGTGAAGGGGATGTCCTCCGTCGAGCCATGGGTAAGAAAGACATGGACCAGATGGCGACGCAGCGGGAAAAATTCAAGTTTGGCGCAAAAGAGAACAGCATCGATGAGAAGACGTCGATGATGATTTTTGATAAGATGGAAAAATTTGCAGCCTATGGGTTTAATAAATCTCATGCTGCTGCCTATGGCTATCTTTCCTATGTCACTGCATATTTGAAGGCAAACCACCCTGGAGAGTGGATGGCAGCGCTGATGACTTGTGCGCGTGACGATATCAGCAAAATCGCTAAATTCATTGGTGAAAGCCAGAGCATGGGGATCGCCGTCCTGCCGCCAGATGTTAATGAAGCTGGGGACGCCTTTCAAGCAACGAACCAGGGGATTCGCTTTGCGATGACAGGGATTAAAGGGATTGGCGCCGGCGTCGTCGAGGCGATTATCAAAGAACGGAATAGCAAAGGTCCTTTCAAGAGCTTATATGAATTCATCAAACGGATTGATACGAGGAAAATTGGAAAAAAAGCTATCGAAGGGCTTGTTGAAGCAGGAGCTTTCGATTTTACAAACTGGACCCGCGATGCATTGATCATGAGTATCGATGCGATGTATGAAGCTGTTTCAAAAGACCAGAAAGAGCAAGCTCAAGGCATCATGTCGCTCTTTTCTCTTGCAGGAGATTATCACGAAAGCCGCTTTAATAAGCCTCCGCAAGTGGCAATTCCGACTAGCCGGCAGGAAATCTTGCGGAAGGAGAAATCTCTCCTCGGGTTTTTCTTGACTGGACATCCCATGGATGAATATAAGCATATTTTGCAACGGCTCTCTTGCCAACCTTTGGGTGCTGTTGAACAAATGGACCATGATGCCGTCTTCCGCGCTGCTTTTATTGTAGAATCGATTCAAACGCGGGTTTCTTCTAAATCTCAAAAGAAATTCGCTATTTTGATGATCAGCGATGGCATCGAACGGATGGAGTTGCCCATCTGGCCTGAGTTGTATGAAGAGAAACATCTTTTACTCAACGAGAACCAGCTCCTTTATGCTGTCCTTCAGGTCGATAAGAAGGAAGGGGATCTTCGCCTATCATGCCGATGGCTAGGTGATCTGACTAAAGCTGATGAAGAGATGATTCAAGAGTGCGATCGGGTCTTTGATCAAGCGAAATTTCACGTCAAACGGATCGCTCAAGCGAAGCAGCATGCCTCCAAAAATCCCGCCAAGGCTGCCCAAGTTAAAACCACACCACTTAAAGAGGAACTGATGGCCACTCTCGCGATCAAGCTCGATGCTGACAGAACTCGGCTGAGCCATATCTTACAACTAAAGAAGCTCTTTTCCGAGTATGCGGGGAAGAGGCCGATTCAGATTGATTTCAATGTGTCTGAGAAGTCTGCCGCCACTCTCTTCATTGAAGAGAAATGGGGGGTTGACATCTCGGATGAGGTGAAACAGAAAATCCAATCTCTTGACTGTACAATTGCAGTGGAAGAAATTTTTTGATTTGACAGTAAGCGTCAGACCTTCTAGACTAGTCTCTTCTTTATTTTTATTATGCGATCAATGAGAGAACGATGAAAAGAGCCCTAACGATTACTTTATTCTTTTTTGCCCTTATTATCCCTTCGCTAACCCCTCTGCAGGCTAAGAAATGGAAAAAATTTCGTTGTCAAGAAGAGGCTGATAACTTCTTAATCACTCACTATAATGCCGCTAGCGAGTCCTATAATAAGGAAGAATGGAGAAGTGCAGCAAAGGAATTTGAGAAAGTTGTGTTTTTCTTTCCCGACGCAGAACAAGCCTCAGAAGCCTCCTACTATTTGGGCGTATGCTACTATAAAATGCGAGAGTTTGATTTTGCGAATTATGCTTTTTCAAACTACCTGAAAACTTCTGATCAACCCCTCTTTTTTGAGAACACGATCTATTACAAATATTGCATTGCAGAATATTTCCGCAAAGGGATAAAGAAACACCCTCTCACCCTACGGTACCTTCCTAGATGTCTGCCTGCTGATGATCTTGCCCTCACAATCTATGACGAAATTATCGCCTCCTTCCCCAACCATGATTTGACAATATGCGCCCTCTGGGGAAAAGCCGACATTTTAGATAAAATGAGAGAATATCGCTATGCTGTCGAGTCCTATCAAACGATTATCCGCCGCTTTCCAAGAAATGAAATCATTCCTGAATGTTATTTGAAAATCGCTCAAACCTATTATGAACAAAGTCATTACGAGTTTCAAAACCCGGATATCTTAGCGATGGCTGAATTGAACGCAAAGAAATTCAGAGAAGAATTCCCCCGTGATGAACGGGTCGATGCTGCTGACCGATATGTAAGTAGGATTAAAGAGCTGTATGCAAAAGGGTTGTGTGACTTGGGGATGTTTTATGCGCGGCGAGATTACACAGCGGCAGCTGCCATCTATTTTCAAAGCGCTATAGAAGAGTTTCCTGAGACTCAAGTGGCTAAATTCTGCCGTTGCCGTTTGGCTGCTTTGGGCTATAATCCAGAGGTCGACGAAGCGCCAATTACGACCGAAGAAGAAGTGGAACCTAACTTTAAAGATAGACCAGAATCGGCATTTGACCGTTCGGTTCCTTATGAAGGCGTTGAAGGGGCTGAGCCTATTGGTATGGGCATCCCTCTTATCGTTGAAGGTGGAACGCGAGAGGAAATGGCAGACACCTATAATCTTGACGAACACTAAAGACCTGAGTAACTAAGATGACACCGCCTCGGCAAAAATTCTACAAGGCCGGTTTATCTTGGGAACAGGCGGTTTTACTGTTGCTTTTCCTTGGATGTTTTTTCTTGCCCAGCTGCACTTATCAGTTTGGGCATGGAGAGCTGTCTGAGCGCTATTCAACAATCTCTATCCCCTACATTGAAGGCGATCAAAAAGGGGAGCTAACTGCTGAGGTTGTCAAGATGATAAGCACTTCAGGAGCTTTTCGTTATGTTGCAGATCAAAATGGAGATCTTGTTTTGCAAATCAAGCTTGTAGAACTTCGTGACGAAAATATTGGATTTCGCTATGACAGAAAAAGAAGCGGCCACATCAAAAAATCTCTCATCCCAACCGAAACCCGCGTGACAGCTTTAGCTGAAGTGACTGTCGTCGATACGCGATCTGGAAATATTCTTCGTGGACCTACTCGGATTTCAAGCAGTGCCGACTTTGACCATAGCTATTATACAAGCAGACATGCTGAAAATGTTTTCTCGATTGGACAACTCAATGATATGGATGCTGCCCGCGATGCAGTCATGCATCCTCTAAATCAACATCTTGCAGAGAGAATTGTCGATTATGTCATCAACAGTTGGTAATGAATACCGGGAGTACGATGAACAATAGGGATTTTTCCGCAGATTTAGCTTCTCTCCACGCTATGTTAGATTTCATCAAAGAGTTTCTTAAGACAACTGCGATGGACCCTGAGATAAAACACAAAATCGTTCTCGCTTCTGAAGAAGCTCTGGTTAACATCATCAAGCATGGTTATTCTCCAGACGAGAAAGAAGGAAGAGTGGAGATCAGCTGTGAGACCTTGGTGGAAAAGCCAGGGGTTAAAATTGTTCTAAAAGACCAAGGCATCCCTTTTAATCCAGTCGAACATATCGAGATTCCTGAATCTGCTTTAACTTCCAATCCCAATGACCTGTCTTTAGGCGGATTGGGAATATCCATTTTTATCAGTTTGATGGACCGCGTTGAGTATCAACAAATTGCTGGCGGTAATCAGCTGACGTTGATTAAATACATATGAAACGGGTCTCTATGGACAATGAACTATATGGACGAGTATGGACTATATGGACATATTAGCACTCTCAAACAAGTCCATTATAGGTCCATACCCGTCCATATAGTCCATACTCGTCCATATAGTCCATTGTCCAAGAGAATTGTGGTGATTGCTGTGGTGTGTTTGGGTGTTGCGCTCGCTGCAGCCTATTGTGCTTATCGACATCTGTAAGGAAAAAAGTTCTTAATCTCGATCTTAATCTGTCCCTTCACAAATTTCTCACTGAACAGATTAAGATTAATAACTTATGTCTTTTTGGGCGTCCCCCTAATAGTTACAATTTTACAAGATTCATCTAGTTGACCTGGTTTTCAAGTTTTGAAAGGTAAATTTCGGTTTCATGAATCTCTAATAGAACATTCTCTAGCAACCTGAGGACAAGAGGCGAGGTGTTGTAGATGCCGGAGGCGATAAAGGCGCTTTCGATATGAGGCTCTTCGTCATTTCTATTCAGGGCAATCAGGATGTAAGTCTCAGCAGGATCATGATGATGCTGAGGGATAATCCAGACGACGAACTCTTCATTGATAAGAGTAATTTTCTCCGGGGATTCGATAATCTGAAAAAATATTTTTAGAGGAGAGTCTTTTTGAGCGCGGAGCGGTTGGAAGTGCAATAGATCAAACTGATTGAGTAATTTTAAATCGACAAAACTAATTCCTTCCGGAAGCCAGTAGTTTAAGTCTTTTGTGTATTTCTTGTATGATTCTTCTATTAAATCGATATTGTACATGGAATAAAACCCTCCTCTATATTCTTATTTTAATTAATATACGAATAAATATCAATTTTATGTCATTTTTGAGGTGTTGTTGCATCAATCACCACAGAGGCAGTGAGATCAATGAGGTATAACCCTATCTCATATCCCTCACTGCTCTCAATGGCTCAGTGGTAAATGGCTCACTGGTAATTGATGCAACAGCGCCACTTTTTGATAGGAAACATCTTGCCTTATTGGTAGAATCGCCACTTTAATCCAGTTTCCGAGAAGTTGAGGGCGCATGAACGAGAGCAAATCATTAAATGAATCGACAGGTAAAGATTTTATTCGTCGCATTATTGAAGAAGATGTACGAGAAGGGAAAAATGGGAGTAAAGTTGTCACCCGCTTTCCTCCTGAGCCTAACGGTTTTTTGCATATTGGCCATGCTAAAGCCATCTGTTTAAATTTCGGTATCGCTGAAGAATATCAAAGCGTCTGCCACCTTCGCTTCGATGACACAGACCCAGTTAAAGAAGATGCACGATATGAAGAAGCGATTAAAGAAGATGTTCATTGGCTCGGATTTGATTGGCAAGGGAAGCTCTTCCACGCTTCAGACTACTTTGAAGAGATGTATGAATGTGCGGTACAACTGATTAAATTAGGCAAAGCGTATGTGTGCGGTCTCAATGAAGAGGAGACTCGCCATTATCGCGGCACAGTGACAAAATCTGGTCAAATTAGCCCCCATGCCAACAAACCCATAGAAGAGCATCTAGACCTATTTCAACGAATGAGGGCAGGGGAGTTTCCTGATGGAGCTTATGTGTTGCGCGCGCGCATCGACATGGCATCCTCTAATATGAAAATGCGCGATCCGCTCCTCTACAGGATCCGTCATGCAGACCATTATCGGACAGGCGGCGCATGGCCGATTTATCCTATGTACGATTATGCACACCCGATTTCAGATGCTATTGAGGGGATCACCCATTCCATCTGTACATTAGAATTCGAGAATAATCGGGAGCTTTATAATTGGGTTTTAGATAATATTCCGAGGCAGTTTCCTTCTAGACCCCACCAGTATGAGTTTGCTAGGCTGGATTTACAGCATACGGTGATGAGCAAGAGAAAGCTTTTGCAGCTTGTTGAGAATAAGCTTGTCAGCGGATGGGATGATCCCCGCCTCCCTACAATCGCAGGGCTCCGTCGTCGAGGCTGTACCCCTGAGGCGATACGGCAATTTTGCGACTTAGTCGGCATTGCAAAAGCAAATAGCTCTGTTGAGTTTTCACAATTTGAATTTTGCTTGCGGGACGATCTGAATGCGAAGGCTCCTCGCGTCATGGCTGTGTTGCGGCCACTAAAAGTGATTATCGATAACTACCCTGAAGGGCAAACCGAAGAATTAGAAGCTTCTTATTGGCCCCATGATATCCCTAAAACAGGCTCCCGTAACGTTCCTTTTAGCCGAGAACTGTATATCGAAAAAGAGGATTTCCAAGAAAATCCCTCTAAAGACTTTTTCCGATTGGCTCCTGGCACCGAAGTGCGATTGCGCTATGGCTATTGCGTGACTTGTACACATGTGGAAAAGGATGCCAATGGTGAAATCATTGCAGTCCATTGCACCTATGACCCCGACACTAAGAGTGGAAGCGCTCCGATTGGCCGCAAGGTTAAAGCGACGATCCATTGGGTTTCCTCCTCCTCTTCGGTTCCAGCAGAAGTGCACCTGTACAGCCCATTGCTGCTTGAATCGCCTGAAGGTCAAGCGGGAGATTTTTTATCGTCGATCAATCCCAATTCCATTGAAATACTCCAAAACTGCCGTTTAGAGCCTTCTCTAGCTGCTGCAGCTCCTGGAGAGCGATTTCAGTTTGAACGGCAGGGGTATTTCTTTGTTGATCCAGTCGACTCAAAGGCAGGAAAATTAGTCTTCAACCGCATTGTTACCCTAAAGGACTCCCGAGGTAAGAAGAATGCGTAGAAAATTAGAATCCATTTTTATGATTGGTTACTAAGGGAAATTTGTGCTATCATCATGATTGTCCTTTTTCACGATGAAAATAATAATGTTTAAATTCACTTGGATCGCTTTATTATCTCCACTCTGGCTGTTCGCAGAGCCTCTCCAATATGAAATAAAAGGGGAAGCTGCGATTGTCATCAATGCTGACACAGGAGCGATCCTCTTCGAAAAAGGGGCCTATCAGCAGCGATACCCTGCCAGTACCACTAAAATTGCAACGGCTCTCTATGCTCTCACATTAAAGGGGGATGATTTAGAGATGCTGGTCACAGCTGAGCAAGATTCCGTGGCGTCGATCACGCAGGAAGCGAAGCAGAAATCAAACTATAAACATCCCTCCTATTGGCTTGAGCCTGATGGAATGCATATCGGGGTTAAGAGGGGAGAGATTTTATCGCTTCATGACCTGCTGAAAGGCATGTTGATTAATTCTGGCAATGATGCTGCAAATCTCATCGCACAGGGACTTGCTCCCTCCATCCCACTCTTCATGGACCAGTTAAATCTCTTTCTAAAACAGTTGGGATGTCAACACACACATTTCACCAATCCGCACGGACTTCATGATCCAAAGCATGTGTCGACCCCATATGAGCTCGCTTTGATCACCCGCGAGGCTTTGAAAAATCACACCTTCCGCGAGATTGTTTGCCAGAAGCGTTTTCTACGGCCAAAAACGAATAAGCAAGAAGCAACGACATTATTGCAGACGAATCGATTATTGAGACCTGGAAAGTATTATTACTCCAAAGCAATAGGAGTTAAAACGGGGTATCATGCCAAGGCAAAGCGGGCTTTTGTTGGAGCTGCCCAGTCCGATAACCGCACGCTCATTCTTGTGTTAATGGGGTATGCGAGTAGCAATGATATCTTTCAAGATGCCATTAACCTCTTTGAAGCTGCATTCAACCAACCTAAAGTTCAGCGGTTGTATTTAAAAGCAGGTCCTCAAAAATTTGCATTGGAGATTCCACAGGCTTCAGCTCTTGTGAAGACCTATCTTGCCGAGGGACTGGCTCTCGATTATTACTTGGCAGAAGACCCTCAAGCAAAATGCTACCTTTGTTGGGATCCTCTCGTCTTGCCGATCAAGAAAGATCAAAAGGTGGGGACTGTGCAGTTAGTGACTGCAGATGGGAAAGTATTGAAAACAGCGCCCCTGCTAGCGTCAAAAGAGGTCAAATTAAGCTGGCCTTATAACTGGTTTAAAAAACTTCCGTTTTGGGGGTGGACAGTTTTTTTGGGGGGGATTCTTTTCGTTTTGTGGATTTTGCTGCGTCTAAATAAAAGATAACTATTCACGTCTCTCCCTTTTCGTGCCCCTGCCCCTGCCCGTGCCCAATTGTCCCTTTTCGAGCCCAAATTTGTCGTGAACAGTCGCGATATTCCAGAGTTTCTCAGGCAATTTTTCGGGCTCGGGTTCGTTCTCGGAAAGGGTCAACCGGGCACGGGCACGAAAAGGGACAATCGGGCACGAGAATAAGCTTTGATGTTGCTTTTTTGTGAATTAAGAGTTAATGTTTTTTTTAACTAAACCCTACTTTGTGAGATTAAATATGGTAATTAGCTCTTTAAATTCTTTTGGAAACACATTCAATAACGCCTTAGGCAGTACTTTCGGCAATACAGTGTGTTCATTAGGTAGAAATTACATCAACTCTCCCAATAAAGCTGCTAGCTGCATCATAGGGATTGCGGCGGCGGAAATGGCGCTTCGAACCCTTATTGATTTTGGTCGGCTCTTCCGCACTGAGACAAGACAAACGGGTTTGCAGGATTTGACCGCCGATCTTGGCGGCGCAGTTTTTTACGCGCTGGCAGCGACTAACATCCTTCCCTATTCTGGAACGATTGGGGGATTGATATTTTTGGGGCATTCGATCCACGTTCGTTTAAGAAGAGATAATCAGCTCCACATGGATGTTCATAAAATTGGTGGAGACATTGAATTCCGCCCAGCACAACAAAATGATTACCTCACTGTTCGTGCTATGGGTTTTGTTGCTATTAGGATTCCACAGAAGCTATGGAGTGGAACTTGCTGGACGATACGTAAGCTCTGGGAAGGAATAAGTTGGGTTGCAGGCAAATTGTGGAATGCCGCTTGTTGGGTGGGACGTACCATCATCAAACCAGTTGTGGATCTCATCATCAAAGCCATCGGAAAGATCTGGGAAGGGATAAGTTGGGTTGCAGGCAAGCTGTGGAATGCAGCCTGTTGGGTGGGACGCACGATCATCAAACCAATTATGAATATCGTCATTAAGGTCATCGGAAAGATCTGGGAAGGGATAAGTTGGGTTGCAGGCAAGCTGTGGGATGGAGCCTGTTGGGTGGGACGCACGATCATCAAACCAATTATGAATATCGTCATTAAGGTCATCGGAAAGATCTGGGAAGGAATAAGTTGGGTTGCAGGCAAACTTTGGGATGGAGCCTGTTGGGTGGGGCGCACGATCATCAAACCAATTGTGGATCTCATCATCAAAGCCATCGGAAAGATCTGGGAAGGAATAAGTTGGGTTGCAGGCAAGCTGTGGGATGGAGCCTGTTGGGTGGGACGCACGATCATCAAACCAGTTGCTGATTTAGTGATTAAAGCTATCGGGAAGATTTGGGATGGTGTGTGCTGGGTTGCACGCAAGCTATGGGCCGGAGCCTGTTGGGTGGGACGCAATATTATCACCCCTGTCTGGAATTCGGTGATTGCACCTATCTGCCGGGGTGTTTGGAATGTCGTTACATCAATCTTCAGTGCTATTGGTCGGTGTTTCAATACGAGGATACCAGTCCATCCAATTTGGCTTGGAGTGGGTCTCTTAGTGCTTAGCATTGCAGCTTTTAAGGGCGGATCTGCTATCGCTCGATTTGCCCGCAACCACTTCGCTAAAGCGATCGTATAGGCACCTAAGTGCATGTGAGATGGACTTTCGCAATCTGGACGCTTAACGTTGCCACAGTTTCTCGGTGGCTGCGCGAAGCGTTTGGAGCCCCCAAGCGACGTCGTCAATTTGCAAATCTGGCTTTGATAACTTGCATTTTAATCACTTACACCTCCTCTTTCGCTCCTACAGAAGCTCTGGATTGGTCTGCATC
>JAGVJP010000035.1 GCA_020051075.1 Parachlamydiales bacterium | reverse complement strand
TGGTAAGAAATGGCTCTGGAAGCGTTACTTTTTTGAAATGAGAGACAACGTCGCTTGGGGTCTCCAAAGTTAGTTGCTTGACGAAGTTATGAAAATAGCAAAAAAAGACCCTTCGCCGAAACGAAGGGTCAATAACGGAAAATGTTTCCAAGATCAGCTTTAAACTGCTTCACTAACGAAACTAACCATCTTTTGCAGAGTAAATAATTGCAAATTCAATACAACATTCGGATGACCCTCTACCTGGACAACTGTCAACTCTTTTGCATTTTCTATGATTGTTTTCAGTTCATTGAATTTATCAGGATTTGATTCTTTCAATTTTTGAAAACCAGCTTCTAAGACTGATTGAATTTCTTCGATACCGGGGAAGGCTTTCCCTGTAAATTCTTTCACAATCGGGCTAAAGGCTGCCACATATTCTGTTAATTTTTTGTCCGTATCGTTATGGCTCACCAAGATTTCCACAACCGTTCCAAACTGTGCATTGAACTGGTTGTTATTTCGAAGTTGTTCTATGAATCGTGCAGTTTTATCTCCATATTTTGCTTCTAATGCTGAATAATGCTCTTTGACTTCTCTGAGTTTACTTCTCAAGGATTCCAAAACTGAGTCAGCATTTTTCTTTAACAAAACTACTTCAGCATTTGTTTCCTTTAATGGGTCATTCGCTCGTAATGTTTCGGTGAGATCAAAAACTTCTTTAATCATTCTTTGGATTTCTTTGATATCCTGATCTTTATTTTCTAGTCTTTCAATTTCATTTTCAGATTGAGTTGCATTAATTGGTTCAAAATGAAATTTTTTCATTTCTTCAATTGCAGATTCCAATAGATTATTCACCTCTTTAATATCTTCTATTGATATCTGTGGCAATTGTGCTATTACCTGTGGCAATTGCTCTTGCTTTGCCTCAACTGGCTGTTGCTCACGACCAGAGAAACGAGAGGGTTTCAGCCTTGAAAAAATCTCCCCAATGCGATTAATTAAGTTAACCAAGACTTGAATAAAGTTTCTTGCAGAAACTCGTCGTTGTTGTGGAGTACGTGCTTCTGGAATAATTTCGATTTCAGGGGGGCCAGTGAGTGCTCCTCGTGCAGTTCCTTCGGTTTTACTTTCTTTTTCTGTCAATCGCTTTGCACTTTCTTCTGGGAATGAATCTTGAACACTTGGAATATTTAACTTTACTTTAACCATATAATTACCTTAATAATTACTATTAATATCTATTTATCATGTTAACTGTAATTATACTGATATAATAAATTATATTCAAGTTTTGTTTTTTTTTAAATGAAGGAATAATAAACTAAATTATTGTGAATAATTATAGTTTATCAATATATGTGGGAAATAAGAACTCTAAAGGAAAGTAATGCAACATTCGAAATGGACTTTATGGACTTTATGGACTTTATGGACTTTATGGACAATGTGATTTTCTATCCATTTTCGTCCATCTAGTCCATTGTCCATAAAGACTGATGCAATGAATTCTCAAGTCTTTTCGAAGTTTCTATCAACCAAGTAGCAGCGGTTATGCGCTTCATAATCATAACGAACCCGATCCAGGAGTTCTTGATCCAATAAGCAAGGCTCGATTCCCCAGACGAGCTGGGCGTAATTATGGATAGAGAAATCAGAAGAGAATTTTCCCATTCCAGCGATATTATGAATCGCATACTCTCCCCATTCCTTCGGATTCCTATACAGTTCGTCGACTTTTAACTGTGTCTCATAATAAGATTCTAAATCTTTAAGAATGAAATATCTATCTGGAGATCCTCCATAATGCGCTTCGATCAGCTTATGATATAGATCGCTGAAGGATTGATGCTCTTCTTCGGTCTGTGCGAAGGTGCGGTCGCGCAAGGTGTCAACAGCACGTTTGATTTTTGGGTTTTTCTCGTAGATTTCTCTTGGAGAATACAACCCTCCTTTTACCGTCTTCGCAATTTCTTCCGAAGAAGCTCCAAAGGCAAACGGCCACCACGCAGGAGTGATCTCTTCCTCCATCTCTATATTGGCTCCATCTCTTGTCCCAATCGTTAATGCACCATTCATCGCCATCTTCATATTCCCGGTCCCGGAAGCTTCTGTCCCTGCGGTGGAAATCTGTTCAGATAAATCGGAGGCTGGAATCACGAGCTCGGCCCAGCTGACATTATAATTTTCTATGTAAACAATTTTTAATTGTCCTTCTATCGTTGGGTCGCGATTAACTTTCCGCGCAATGCAAGCAATCAAACGAATAATATCTTTTGCTGTTTCATAGCCTGCAGCGGCTTTTCCTCCGAAGATAGAAGTCCGTTTAATCCGACTTTGTGGATTTTGCTGTAATTCGTGATAAACCATAATCATATGAAGAGCATTCATCAATTGCCGTTTATACTCGTGAATCCGTTTGACTTGCACATCGAAGAGGGAGTTGACATCGAGGAGAGGAGGAGGAGAGATAAAATTCCCCATATTATCTCTCAGTTTGTTGCTTCTGTTGAGGAATTCGATAAAGCGCATCTTGTTTTTCTTCTTGATTTCGAAGAATTCTTTTTGAGATTCAGGATCAGCCGCATACTTTGCTAAATCCTTGATCTTACAAAAATCCATGATCCAATCTTTGCCGATCCGCTTGCTGATAAATTTGGATAACTCCTCATTACACTCAAGAAGCCATCGCCGCTGTGTCACGCCGTTCGTGATGTTAATAAAACGGTCGGGGAAGAGCTCAGCAAAATCTTTGAAGACAGTATTTTTTAAGATTTCCGAGTGGAGCTGTGCAACGCCGTTGACTTTATGAGAACCGATAATCGCTAAATTTGCCATCCTCACTTTTCCATTCTCAATGATAGACATCCGGCGAATTTTCTCTTCATCACTCGGATATTTTGCCCGTACGGTATTGCAGAAGTCCTGATTGATATGTTCGATGATTTTATACTGGCGAGGGAGAAGATAGTAGAGGAGAGTCTGATCCCATTGTTCGAGGGCTTCGCTGAGGATGGTGTGGTTGGTGTAGCCTGTACAAGCCATTGTCATCTCGCAAGCAGTCTTCCAAGGGATGTCGTGATCTTTCGTCAAAATCCGAATGAGCTCAGCAATGACCAAAGAGGGGTGGGTGTCGTTGATTTGGATGCGGACTTTATCAGAAAATTGTCTGAAGTTGCTGTAGTGAGCTAAATGATGTCGGACGATATCTTGCAGCGACGCTGAAACAAGTAGAAATTCTTGCTTCAGACGGACCCTCTTTCCAGTTTCAGTGTTGTCGCTGGGATATAGAACGTCGGTCAGAGTTGTATTTTCAGCAGCTTGATCAAGCCTCCCGGCATTATACCGCTGGAGCTGGAAGTTGCGGGGCGAATCTTTCGTCGACCATAGACGGAGCGTTGCAACAGAAAAATTTCTATCTGTATTAAAGCCGACAATAGGATAATCATAGGGAAGGGCTCCAACTTCTTCGGAGTCGACAAGCTCCATAATCTCATCCCCATGGATGTTAAAAGAAGCTTTTGGCTTTCCGCAAAATTTGACGTGAACCCGTCTCTGATCCCGTCGAAATTCCCAAGGGTTTTCGTTAAATAGCCAACAATCAGGAGTTTCCATTTGAACCCCGTTCCATATCTCCTGTTCAAAAATCCCATATTGATAGCGGAGTCCATAAGCTTGTGCCGGATAGTGGTGGGTGGCAAGAGAGTCTAACAGGCAAGACGCCAATCTGCCAAGGCCTCCGTTGCCAAGTCCAGGATCTTCTTCACAGAGGAGCATATCACGGAAATTCCGGTTCATCTTCTGCAAGACGATCCGAACAACATCGACAGAGCAGAGGTTGGTGATGTTATTCAAAAACAGCTTTCCTGGAAGATATTCCATGGAGAAGTAATAGATCATCCGGACATTCATTTTGGCGGTGGTGCGAGCGGTCGCCATCCAGTTAATCATCGTCTCTTCTCTGATGGCATAGCACAACGCTCGATAGAACTCCTCGGTGTTTGCATCTTCAACGGTTCTACCAATGGTGCTGATGAGGTGTGATTTCACTTTTCTGATTAGCTCTTCAGCCAGATGTTCTGTTTCAGCGGACTCCATATAAACCCCTTTCAACGATCGTATCAATATTTTTCTGTATCTCAAAATTTAACCTAACATATAATCTTTTTATCAGCGAGAGATACATAAACTCGCGGCAATTCGTAACCAGCTCATTCGTCTTTTCGTGCCCGTGCCCGTGTGCGTGCCCGTGCCCGAATCTATCGTGCCCTTGTTCGTGCTGGAAAAGGGATAATCGGGCACGGGCACGGGCACGAAAGACGGGGAACCTTATAATGTGATATAACAGGTAAATGATATGCGCCGATGGCACTGGTTTCAATGGGTCTCTCATTCTGTGTTATTCCTATTTATGGGAATTATCGTTTATGTCATTTTCGTCGCCTTTTCTAGAGAGTCGGGATCGGCTGGAATAGATATGTCCACAATACAGAAAGTTCGTTTTGATACTTTCATAAAGACGGTCCCTTCTATCGAATGACACTATTTTTCTCGCTCTTACCTCTCTACCTCTTTGGCAACATCCATTGCTTTGGGATGTGCGGCCCCCTCGTCATGCTCATCGGCAAGCACCGCTACCGCTTTTTCTATTTCGTCGGACGTCTTTTGTCGTTCAGCTTAGCGGGACTGTTGGCAGGGGAAGCAGGTACCGTTTTACATCTGCTTTTACACAATTATTATTTAGCCGAAGCTGTCAGCATCCTCTGCGGCTTTTCGTTTATCGTCTGGGGCATTTATAAACTCTCTAAAAAACCGTCGATCCAACTAAAAAAAGGCGCTCAGTCCTTCAGCCGGCTGAAACAATGGATCTCTGAGCTCATGTTAAAAGACACCAGCTGGTCGACCTTCTTATTTGGTTTCTTCACCGTCATGCTTCCTTGCGGACAAACTCTCGTTGTCTTTTCTGCTTGCGCTCTCAGCGACGACCCATGGATAGGCCTCTTCAATGGATTTGCCCTCGCGCTGCTCACGACACCATCACTTGTCCTAGCCATGCACACTCTCTCATTATTCAATCGGCTGAAAAATTATGATCGTTATATATTGGGAAGCTGTGCAATCGTTGTCGGACTCGTTGCGGTATTCAGAGGCCTTGCGGAAATGGGGTATCTCAACCACTGGGTCATCAACCCGGACGCTTCAAATTATTTTCACCTGGTGATTTTCTAATGAATAAAAACCCCACTCTGTACTCTCTGATCCGCCTCCTCATCAATTTGGGGGTCTTTGCCTTAATGGTCATGCTCTATTGGTCATCATCCCTGATCGAACTCGACCTCAAAAACCTCCAACAACATCTTTCAGTGATCGAAAAAGACTTAAATGGAATAAAATTCAATCTGACAGACATAACCAATGGATCATCAGCTCCAAACCCCCAACATTCCGCGACAAACGATGTCATCAAGCCTGCTGACACTGCTCTTGCTGAAGCTGATATCAATTCCCCCGGCAACCTATTGAGTCCCGACCCCTTCTACAAGACCACTTTGCCGAAGATGCTCGGCCCCAATTTCCGACCAACCGGAATACTCCGAGACTGGTACCTTGGAAAACCAGATACCCTTAAACCTTTCTCTCAATGGTACAATGTTGCAGAATGGATTCGAAAATGCACCGTCCCACTTGCTGATAATAAGGTCGGCATCTATGAAACTTGGACGCCCATGATGGCAACGAGCATGGAGCTGCGCGAGAGTGAAGACGGAAAAAAAGAATATTGGATTAAACTGCGCAAAGATACCTATTGGCAGCCCTTAAACCCCCTTCACTTCTCTCCAGGAATCACTCTTGCCCCTCATTTCTTAAAGAAGCACCAAGTCACCGCTCATGACTACAAGTTTTATTACGACGCCTTCATGAATCCTCATGTCGACGACGAATCTGCAGTGTCCCTCCGAAATGCCTATCAAGATCTTGAAGAGGTCAGAGTCGTTGATGACTTCACTTTAGTTGCACGGTGGAAGACGAAGACGTTCATTGATGAAGAGGGGCAAAAGGTTAATAAAATCCTCTACATGGCAAAAAGCCTTACAGCCGAATTGCGCCCACTCGCTTGCTTCGTCTATCAGTATTTTGCCGATGGCACGAAAATCGTGTCCAACAATGATGACCCAGACCTCTATCGTAAGAACCCTATCTGGGCCCAAAACTTTTCACACCATTGGGCAAATAACATCATTGTCAGCTGCGGTCCGTGGAGTTTTGATGGAATGACAGATCGAGGCCTCCGTTTAAAACGGAACCAGGATTATTTCAACCCCTATGCCGCTTTGACAGAAAGTATAGAGTATAAATTTTTAGACACCCTCGATAGCATGTGGACCGATTTCAAAGCAGGAAATCTCGACACCTACCAACTTGCCCCCTCACAAGTGGGGGAATATGAGCAGTTCATCCAGAGCAGGGCCTACAAAACTCAAGTAAGAGAGGGGAAGGGAGGGGTCAAAAGACTCGATTATGTCGCTCAACGCTATAGCTACATCGGATGGAACGAGGTTAACCCCCTCTTTCAAAGTAAAAAGGTGCGCCAAGCCCTCACCATGGCCATCGACCTGGAACGGATCATCCGCCAAAATTTCAATGGATTGGCCGTCCCCATCACCGGAACGTTTTATCCCTACTCTTCTGCCTATGATCCCTCAATCAAGCCCTATCCCTACGACCCCGATCTTGCACGGCAAATGCTCCTCGAAGAGGGATGGGTGGACACCACTGGCGACGGGATTATCGATAAAGTCAT
>JAGVJP010000080.1 GCA_020051075.1 Parachlamydiales bacterium | reverse complement strand
GGCTTTGGAGCATATCGAAGAGTTATAAGCCACTGTGTCCGAAAAGGCGCGATTCATCTCGGCCGTGAACGACCGAGTTTTCTCGTGTCCGCGGGATAAAAGTGTTTGCAGGAACGATTTTAGTTCTCCCAGTTTTATCATGTCTGCCCTCTGCACGATCTGTTCTCCCCAACAAGGTAATCCTGCTAAGTGAATCATTTTTGGCTATTCCTTTTCGACATCTTAGAGATAACTTGGTCGGAATATTTTCCGGTGTGTATACAAGTTTCAAACATGGCTTAAAACTAAAAACAAATTGGACTCTCATTTTAGTGGGTTCAATTTTAGAAGAGGTTGTCTTCCGGTATTGCATTCAATCGCTTCTTCTTACAGAAATTGCTAAATTCATATTACAAAAAACAGCGCCTTCCTATGAACATTTGATTGATCATAAAGTAGCCAAGACAGCTCGCATTGTTTTCACTTCTCAGCTTTTCGCTTTAGTTCACATTGTGCGCCTGGGGGATATGCCGGGGATGCTTCTCGCTCAATTTCTTGCTGGAATGTATTTTTCCTATATGCGTGAATGCGGGACTTCAATCACAGAACTCTCCTTGATCCATTTTACCATAAATGCAATCAGCATTTCTATTTCCGGAGGACTGTACGAACAACCTATGCCAAGTTTGAATTGAAAAATTAAAAGTTCTGAATGCGTCTCTCCACCTCCAATCAAAATTAAGGCCCGGAAAAATCGGGTATTCTTTTTAGTGATTGGCTATAGTGTAGCCCTTATGAATCAAGATGCCCGATATCCACTTTATTCCAGCTTGCGTGATCTAGGACCTTATTTTATTGCGGAAGGGGAAGAAGTTGTAAAAGCTCTTTTTAGAAGCGATTTAAAGGTTCTTTCTCTTCTGATGGAAGAACGATACATTCCAAAACTGACGATTCCAGCGGGCGTCCAAATTGAAATTGCAACGCAAGAAGAACTAAAGAAAATCACCGGTTATAAAATGCATCAAGGCATTATGGCTCTCGGAGTTAAACCACCAAATACTCCGTTAGAGGAAATGCACGGAGCTGCACTAGTTCTTAATGGCATAGCCGATTCAGAAAATGTAGGAGCCATTGCTCGCAATGCAATAGCTTTTGGCATCCGAAATTTAATTGTCGACACTCACTCATCCCCTCCTTACCTAAGAAGATCAATCAAAGTCTCACGCGGCGCCCTTTTCCAAATGAAAATCCATATCACCAACGATTTACCCCTCCTTCTTAAGGGTAAACAAGGCGTTGCGACTTCTTTAAGCAATCAAACCATTCCCCTGAATCGAGCTATATTCCCTAAAGATCCTTATTTTATTTTTGGCAGGGAGTCAACAGGCATTGATCCAGAGATTCTCGACACTGCTTTGCTTCATGTTAAAATCCCCATCGATCCCATTATGGATAGTCTAAATGTCGCAGTAGCATCCGGCATTGTCCTTTATCACTATACTTCACTCCGTTAGGTTTTGTGAATTTTGACATAGCGAGACGCAGTCAAATTGGCCCGAATGAGAAGTGCCATTCCCAAATTGGGAAGGCCGACGAAGAGGGTCAATTTGACAAAGTCGCAGCCTGTCAAAATTCACAAAACCTAACGGAGTGAAGTATATACTCTCTCAAAATGAAATTCCGTTGTCACATCATTCCCCTCATTCTTTGGATAGAAAGATCTCTTTGCAACGCATAGAAAAATATTTAGGTAAAAAATCTCAATCAGGCTAAGCTTTACCGCACTCACCGCAAGTGTAAAATAGAGGCCTAAGATGTTGATCCAACAAGGTGCTGGTTTAAGACTGCTCAATTCCATTAAAAATGGTTACGCAGCGTTCTTTTTATTGTTATTGATTGGTTTGGCCTGTCATTCGCACCCCTTGTATGGGGCTAATCGCACAGAGCCAGAAACGATAACGTACTACCTGTCTATCGAAGATTTTGCAGATAGCTTTATTGAAACACCCACATCTAATGTATCGGGAGGAAGTTCCACAATCGCTTCGAGCTACCTTGCTGGAAGGGCTCCCATTTATGATGTGAACAACGTGAAGGTTGGAACATGCTCCGCCTCTTTTTTATCTATACAAAATGCCGATGGAATCTATACGGATATCTCCAATTATTTATCCGCTGATAACGGTCTCATCGTCACCTGGTTTACTCCAACGACATTAATCAACTTGGAATTAGACAGCATCATCAACTCCATGGTCACAGAATGCACGGTGGAGGTCACAACAAAGGTCGGATTTGCTCCCCTTTTTGGACAAACCTTTAACTTAATTGTTTCATCGGATGGCGGTAAAATCTATTTTCAATTTTCAAGGATCGGAACGATTTTCTAAATAAGGAACAATATGAAGCTCTTCTTAACGACACTTTCTTTACTGGCAATCGGTACCACAACATGTTTCTCTGAGCCCCTGGATTATTCTTTCTATCTGAAAGTTGGATCAGGCATCTCATTCTCTGAACCGGCCCATGTCGTCGCCCCCTCCCCGCCATGGAATCCAGCAGTTCAAGGTTATAATTCAAAATTAGGAAATTGTCCCATAGCCAGCTTCAGCGTAGGTTGGGAGCTCTTGCATGTTTTGGATCTCGAAGTCAATATTTCCAATCGTTTAACGTTTAAATATAGAAAATTCCAAACTCCCACTTCCGGAGGAAGCTCTTACACAAGAAAGTTTGATCTCAGTGTCACACCCATTCTCTTCTCGGCAAACCTTCTGGGACGAGGCATCCCCTATTTCAATTGGAAAGTCGGTTGCGGCAAAATTTATCCGATGATAGGCGTCGGGTTAGGGGTGAGCAATCTTCTGATCACGAACTACAGAACAACAGGACTGCCTCCTAACGGAAACTCTTCCCCCTACGCAAGTTTTTCTTCAGAAAATCAATATACACTTCGCAAAAACTTTACCTATACGCTACTTGCCGGCTTTGAATACAGTTTCAAGGAACGTTGGGCGATTGGAACAGGTTATCGCTGGTTTGATGCGGGTCATTTTAAAGGACCCCGATACCAAAGAGTTACTAGCGGGTCTGCAGTTGATGTCGCCGGCGATGCATGGAAGATGCGTTTTAGAGCTAATGAATGGTTTATTGAATTTAAAATTTTCATCTAAAGAACGGTCAAGTAAATTATCTTTAAATAACGGAGCCTATCTATGAGCTTTACCCTGTTTGTCCCTATTGGCGGTGTCAGAGTTACAGACTACCTTTGCAGAATAACAAATGAAAAAAATAGAGAAAGATTAGTCGCAGAGATTCAAAGGAAATACGAAGTTGAAGGATGCGGCATTTGTGAAAAGCCAGGTGCACAAGTTTTTTGGTTTAGCCCTACTTCTCTATGCGCTCACTCTGTTTGCTACGGAAAGATTGAACACATTGAAGCGGATTTAATTTCAAAAATTCATGATTTCTTTGAAACCGCTAGAGATAGAAATCTGGCTCACGTTAGAGCTATTAGAGCTGTAAGAAAAGAACTAGGCGGCGTTTCCATGAAAACATTTCTGGAAACTCATGGAGCTGAAAAGCTAAAAGCGATCTTCGATTCTTCAGGAGCAGCAGCCGCTCTAACCCCTCCGTCTAATGGAAGAGTAGCCGCTCCAATCCTTCCGTCAAAACTGTAATTTTTTTGAAATCTAATCATCTCTCCGTATGACAATCTTTGGGACAGCTTTCATCGAAGCTGTCTCTTCTTTATCCCGCACTAGACTGCAAAAAGCCAGCTCAAAGAAGCCTAAGCCAGTCTGTTTAATCAAATCATTTCATGGCCATCACTGGGCTTCAGCCTTAAGAAAATGAGTGATGACAAGCAGACAATACTCCCCATGGCCAGAAAAGCATGACGAAACGGAAGGGGATTGCCAAACATAAGCTTAGAATCCGAACCCACGAAAAATTGCAGCACTACCGCACCAAACGCGATCCCAAAACCCATTGAAAGCTGTTGTAATGTACTAGAAATACTCGTTGCATGGCTCATCTCTGATTCTGGCACATCGACATAGTACAAAACATTCATTCCCAGAAATTGCAATGAAGAGACTACCCCATTGATAAAAACCAACGTCAGAATCAAGGCTGCAGAGATTTCGCTGATTAGCGAAAAAAAGATTATGGTTATTCCCGTTAACAACGAGGTCGTCGCCAACATTTTTCGAAATCCCCATCGCTGCAAGATGCTTTTATTTATAAACTTCATAGTGATCATCCCTACTGCCCAACCACAGGTGAGCAGCCCTGAATGGAGCGGAGACAATCCGAAACCAATTTGAAAAAACAGTGGCAGCAAAAAAGAAAAGCCACTAAGACCAAGTCGAGTCCACAAATTGCCTATCCCAGCAATAAAAAAAGTGCGTAAAGAAAACAGCTGTAAATTGAGCACCGCATATTTGATTTTTCGGTAATGCCCATAAAACGCAAAAAAACCAAGCACTGACCCTATGAAAACAAGAATCATTAAAAAGTTCGAAACAGCGCCCGTATTCATTACTTCAAAAACAAAAAACAGCCCCGCTAAACTCACGCCAAAAAGAACAAAGCCTATCGTATCAAACGGACGCAAGAAATGACCTTTGCTGTTTTTCATATAACGGAGTGCAGTGAACACTCCAAGAATTCCTATGGGGATATTGACATAAAAAATCCATGGCCACGAATAGTAGGTGGTAATAAATCCACCGACCACAGGACCTAATAAAGGACCCATCAATGCAGGCATCGTCATAAAGCTTGTCGCTCGAACCAGTTCAGATTTGTGGAACGTGCGCAGCATAATTAAACGCCCTACGGGCATCATAAATGCCCCTCCCACTCCCTGAAAAATACGAGAGATCACCAATTCTGACAAAGACCTCGCCATTCCACACCAGATAGAACTGATTGTGAACACGCATAATGCAGAAATAAACGTTTTTTTCACTCCACATCTATCCGCTATCCAGCCGCTGATAGGAATAAATAACGCAAGACTTAATAGATAACTCGTTAACGCTAGCTTTAACTGAATGGGATTGACCCCAAAGCTTAAAGCCATGTTAGGAATAGCTGTGCTAATGATGGTAATATCCAACGTCTCCATGAACAAAGCCGTGGCAATGATCCACGGAATGACTTTTTTAGCGCTGGCATTATCATCTATTGTCACAACAACCCTCTCTCCTAAGGAACGGACTTCTTGATATGATAAGAAGGGCTTATTGTCAAATGCGTCTCCTCTATGCGAAGATTGCTCTGCAAGGTTATTTTCTCAGCCTTTTTTCTTGTATGATTAAGCAAGCGAAGATTATACACCTCACCTGCCATAGCAATAAAGCAAATCTAGATCCATTACCTTCAATCAAATAAGCCGGAATTTATCCCGGCTTATTTGATAAGGAAAGACCTAAGGACTTCATACCACTTCTTCAAGACTAATTACTATTCTGTTCCATGCGTTCATAATGGCTATGCAACAGGTCAGGTCAACGATTTGTCTTTCTGTGTAATACTGAGCTAGCTGCTCCCTAATTTTTTCTTGGTGTTTATCCAGTCGAGTCACAGACTCACACCACTGGAGCGCCGCTCTTTCTTCATTTGTAAACAATGAAGACATATGCCACCCCGGCAGCAGATCCAATTTTTCCTGAGAAATCTTCAATTTTCTTGCTTCTTCAGAATGTAAACGGCAGCAATAGGCACAGCCGTTCATCTGAGAGATGCGCAGTTCGACAAGTACTCTGATCAATTGACTTAAAGGGGAATTGTTAAGACTTGCCGAGCACTTCTCCAAAAGTGAGATCGTTTCTTTTGATATTTCAGCATACTTCATAAGAGTCCTCTTTGTGATTAATACATTTTAGGCATGAGGCACACTGGAACTAGGAGACCTCTTTCCGTTACAGTACGCTCAAGACAATAAAAATCTAAGCCTCCGCAAATATTTCGTCCTTCTTCACCTCAAAAGGTCTGCCGTCATAAAAAGATCATTATTCCAGCCCATGCTCCATAAGCAAAAGGGCCGCTTCATTGCTCATTATTACGCTCAGAAATTTTCTTTGAAATTCAGCGACTTCAGGATAATACACTTTTTCTGCATATTCGATGGCCCTATAGTGAATGCCGATACATTCAATTCCTTGTTCCATTAACGCCTTTTCAACGTCTTCAACATGGCTTCTTTTGTCATCAATAAAAATAACTTTTTCTGGTCTTTGTCCAGTAATAGATAAAAAGCGGACAAAGATCTCCCCTTTCTTATTATATTCCCCTGTAAATAAAACACCTTGCGTATAAATTGTTGGAGTTGTTGAAGGAACGATAAAAGTATTCTTCGCAGGAGCAGTAGGATAAAAACTCCAATCTAATGAACTCAATTGGCGAATAGTGGAGTTAGCAAGCGATGGCTGTCTATGTGTTAACCCCATAGTAACAATTCCCCGCTGCTGAGCAACTTTCATGGCAGGAATGAAATCTGGTTCCACAGATTTGACAGGACACACTTTCTGTATTTCAATCCACTCAGGATAACATTCCTTAGTAGCCTCTTCTAATGTCATCCCATTGTTCATGAGTACATAAGCCTTGTCATAAAACCATTCAGTATGCCCAAGAGCCTGCTTGCCTTCAAACACTGTGTTGTCAAGATCAACAACAAGCCAGGCATCTTCATCCATTAAAGGGATGATATCTTTAACAGTGATCGTTTCAATGATTTTAGCTTCGTTTATCCATGGCAAAAAGACTGCTGCTAAAAAAAACACCATTTTTAAGAACATACAATTCCGATTTTTAAATTTTTAAAAACTCTAGCGGGACGTTGGGAATTTCTCCAGTCAAAAGTTCGAAATGCGTCACTTATATTGGAATAGTAGGACGAGAACTCGTTGAAAGATAAGAGACAGGATGATGGACACGACCCCCACATCAAAGAACAGAACTCTTAGACATACTGTAATCTATAGATGCATTTAAAATTGCGACCTCTTATGCTCCTCCGTTCTCATAAAGAGGAGTGTGTCCGATGAATAAACTGAACCAAATTCTTAGTGGATTGTGCGCATTTTTTTCGATCCAACCCCTTGTTGCTGAAGCCTCATCTGAAGCAAAACAATACGATGCCTTTGCACAACAATATTCCGACGTATTTGTAGAGAATAATCAGGACAGTATCACCGCCTATTATCGTTATCTTGACATCCCACTAAAAGACAAATCTGTTCTCGACTTAGGTTGCGGCGATGGGTACGACTTATCCCAAATCCATCCTATAGGAGCTCTTGTCTATGGTATCGATGCCTCCGAAGAAATGGTTAAATTGGCACAACAAAAAAATCCTGATGGAGTGATCAAAGTAGGTCTATTTGAAGAGATCCCTTTTGAAGATCATCGCTTTGATATCGTCATCAGCAAATGGGCCTTCCAAACCTCGCCAAATATTGATCCCATATACCACGAAGTAGCGCGCATCCTAAAGCCTAACGGGCAATTCATCTATTTATCCTGCCATCCGATGCGCCAATTTATTGAAAAAAAACGCAAAGGCAAAAATTACTTCAAAAAAGAAATTGTGGAATCAGTTTTTTTTGATGGCCAAATCACCGCGCACGAACCCTCTCATACTCTGAATGAATACTTAAGTCCCACTTTCTTCAAGCACTTCACACTGGAATCTTATGAGGAAGGCAATGACAGCGGTGCGGAAAAAGTAGATGGTGATATTTACCCAAGTTATTTTATTATTAAAGCTCGCCTCAAAGACCCAATGAGTACTAACTAGTACATAGTTAAAAAAGTTTTTACATATAACATGCTTTCGCTTAACATGGTTCCATTTCAAAGGAGATTGCCATGGGACAAAAGCAGAAGCATATTATATGTAAAAACTTTCTTAACTATGT
>JAGVJP010000097.1 GCA_020051075.1 Parachlamydiales bacterium | reverse complement strand
CTCCATAGCGCATCACAACAATGCCGCCGACCACTTCCCCTTCTCCATCTAATTCAACTAAACCGCGTCGGATATTACCGCCAATTTGCACATGGGCAATGTCTTTGATTAAAATCGGTGTTCCTTTACCATCTGTTCCCACCACAACTTTTTCAAGCATGGCTTTATCTGTAATATAACCCCTTCCTCTAACTGCATATTCATGTTCCGCAAGTTCGATGACGCGCCCACCCACGTCTAAATTTGATTGGTCAATAGCTTGCTTAACGTCAGCTAAGGATAGTTCGAAAGCTTGCAATTTAACGGGATCGATTTCCACTTGGTATTCTTTCTCATATCCTCCAACGCTGGCTACTTCCGCAACTCCTGGTACAGAAGTCAACCAATAGCGTAAATACCAATCTTGAAAGCTGCGAAGTTCCTGTAAGGAGTATTTTCCAGACTCATCGACCAAAGCATACTCAAAGACCCAACCCACACCTGTAGCATCAGGACCCATCTGGGGCGTAACTCCAGGCGGTAGCCTGCCTTGCAATTTAGAGAGATATTCCAATGTACGGCTTCTAGCCCAATAGATATCTGTGCCATCTTCAAAGATGACATAGACAAAAGACATGCCAAACATCGTGAAGCCACGCACAAGTTTGACTTTTGGCGCTCCAAGAAAAGTCGTCACAAGGGGATAAGTGACCTGATCTTCGATCAAATTGGGGCTTCGCCCCATCCATTCTGTAAATATGATGACCTGTGTATCTGATAGATCGGGAAGAGCATCGAGGGGGCTTTTACGAACCGCCCAAGCAGACCAAAGCAATATCAATGCTGTACAAATCACAACAATGAAACGATTTCTTGCACAGAACTCAATAATGGAAGCGATCATTTTTTCTTCATCTCCATTCCTTGCATTCCTCCGGCAGCTTGGATACGGCTCTCTGAATCCATTAAAAATTGAGAGCTTGTCACCACTAAATCATTCTCATTCAATCCTTTTAAAATCTGATAGTAGCCTCCTCCTTTAGAACCTAGTTGTACTTCAATAGGCCTGTAAAAACCGGGTGCTTTTTCAATGAATACAATTTTTTTTGTTCCGGTGTCGATGACTGCTGCTTCAGGAAGAGCTAATACAAATCCTATCGGGATCGTTAACTCAATAACCCCATACATGCCAGGTTTCAAAAGCATTTCCGTATTATTGAAATCAAAGCGAACCTTCGTCGTCCGCGTCGTTTGATCAAGGACGTAATTAATAAAATCAACTTGTCCCTCGAAAGCTCTTCCTGGAAAAGCATTCATTGTCAAAGTTGCTTGCTGCCCAATGCGAATAGAGGCGATGTCCTGTTCAAAAATGTCCGCCAATACCCAAACGTGAGAAAGATCGGCAACAGTAAAGATATTCATGCCTGGTTCAACATTCATCCCAGCAAAAGCATTCTTCTGTAACACAATTCCATTGATAGGAGAACGAATGGTAAGGGTTTTCATGGGAATAGCTTGTCGATCTAAACGATCGATTTCTTCTTGAGGAATATCCCATAATTCTAAACGTTGTCTAACTGATTCAAGAAGTTTCTGATTTGTGCGAGAATATTCCTCAGCAAAAGTGCCTTTCAGTTGATTTCTTGCACCTTTCTTGGCAATTATGTATTCTTCTTGAGTGGCAAGAAGGGCTGGGCTATACACCGAAAATAAAGGCTCCCCTTGATTGACGGTCTGGTTTGTAAAATTGACATAGAGATCGACAATCCAACCACTAAACTTTGTTTGGATATTTGCGACACGCCTTTCATCGGCGACTACAATGCCAACAGCACGAAACGACTTGTTCAACTCTTGAGAAATCACTTTTTCTGTGCGTACCCCAAAAAGTTGGATGCGCTGTGGATCAATCTTTACCTCTGCATATCCTGAGGGAGGCATCCCTTCCATATTCGACATGCTTTCAGATTTGGCTTCTTGTTCTGGTTTTGCTTCCGGATTTTCTTGCTCTGATTGGCAGCTAGTCACTGTAACTGCTATCAAAAAGGCTACAATAATACCTTTTAACGCATCATATAGTCGCATAAGACCTCCTCCAATGTCATTCCCATTGCACGCTCTAGTTCTGCGATAGTGATTTCGCGCTCTGAAAGAAAACGCTCATATTCAAGTTCAGCATTAAATGCTTGCCGCCACGTATCTAGCAGAAGTAAAAACTTCCCTTCACCTGAGCGGTAAGAAGAGAGTAGCGCAGAAAATGCTTCCTTAACCTTTGGTAAAATCCCATCCCTGTAAAGAGAAATCTTGTCCTCTGTAGATTTTAGTTTGGCAAGCAGCTCCTTCAATTTTCCAGAGATCATGGCTTGCATCCCTTCTAATTCTTTTTGATTAGCAAATGCATTTGCACGCGCCTCACGAACTTCTCTTGCCTGTTTTTCTGGAATCCAAATCGGAAGATTAAATCCTACTTTGAGCATCCATGCATCATCGACATGACCATCAAAATTGTTATTCATTCTTTCATAAGCGGCACCTACTATGAAATCAGGATAATAATTGCGTCTGGCAAGCTGTGCCATTTTTTCCTGTTCCATAACCATAGCTTGCATTCTATGAAGTTCTGATCGAGAAGCTAAGGCGATCGATTCGGCTTGGTAAAAGGAAAGATTAAATTGCTTGCTAAAGGAAGCCATTGGCTTACCCAATGGTTCTGTTGGAGAGCGATTCAGTAAAGCATTTAGCATACTCTGGAACATCACTTTTTCAGACTCAAGCATGAGACGCTGTTCCTCAAGTATTTGTAGCTCTAACTGCATCTTAATGATTTCTGCATATTCTCCTTTTCCAGAGCGATATAAAGCCATGCCATCTTCAATTAGAGCATTAACAAGTCCTGCGTTCTCTACATTAATTCTTAGAGAAACATCGTTAGTATATAACTGATAATAGAGTAGTTTGGTTTGTCGAATGAGTTCGCGATAAGTCGTAATATTTATGCTTTGTTGTTGCCGCATGACTTGCTTAGCAATTTCTCCTTTCAAGCGAAGTTTTCCCGGAAAGGGAATCGCTTGACTAACCTCATAGCTCATCATAGGAAAAAAATCACTGGTCTTATGAAACTTATTTTGATCAGACGAGATCATTACTTGAGGGTCATCAAGCACCTGTACTCGATGCACAACTTCATGTGCTGCTTGAATTCTTAAACGTGTTGCATCCAGATTTGGGTTTCGTTGAATAACTTCTTTTACTAGAACGTCAAGTTGAAGAGGCGAGAAACTGAGATTGTCGTCAGCAGTACAAAATGTTCTTGTTGAGCAAAGCAAGATGAGTAGGAAAAAACTTATGGTCTTAATCATATATCGCGAAAAATAGCAGTGAGAGATAATTTTTACAAGGCAAAATGAGTTAAATGAGATAGCAGGTTACAATTTATCATGCTCATCCCGATTTCTTTGAATGGAGGGATCTGTATTCTTTGCCGCGCGAGGTCATTGGTTATTACTTTTATTTATGGAAGTCATTTCAGAAACCTCTTACATAAAATAGATCGTTTTGTGTAAATTACTGGGGACAATTTTAACTAGATGCAAGTATATAACTCTTTCAGTGATTTACAGGAAAAATGAACGAAAAATATAAACATGATTTTCTACGTGCTGGTGAATTAGCGCGTCAAGTTCGTCATTATGGCAAATCTCTCATTGTTAAGGGCGCTTCTTATCAGGAGATTATCAAAGAGATCAACCGTAAAATCATCGAGGTTGGCGGACGGGCTGCATTTCCTCCACAAATTGCTCTGGACCATGTTGCAGCTCATTTCCTCACTAGACCTGATGCAGATATCATCTTATCTGATGAAGTCGTTAAGCTCGATATCGGCGTCTCCTATGATGGAGCCATCGGAGATTGTGCTGTCACGGTTGATTTATCTGGTAAATATCAGCCTCTGATTGACGCTGTTGAAGCAGCTCTCCTTGCTGCTGAACAGAGTATTCAAGTGGGAATGCCAACTTATCAAATTGGGCAGATCATCGAACAAAAAATCCTTTCTTTTGGGTTTAATCCAATAAGAAATCTTTGCGGCCATGGTCTGGGGCGGTTCAAAGTGCACATGCCGCCCTCAATTCCTAACTGGAATGACAGCTCGACAGCACAGATTAAGCCTGGGATGACCTTTGCGGTTGAACCTTTTGCCACCGACGGCAAGGGATTTGTGCAGACATCGGGCGATTCAATGATTTTTTCCTTTATCGGGATACGTCCCCTCCATTCGACGATCGCTCGCCATCTGCTTGCTAAGATTAAGGCTTTTGAGGGACTCCCTTTTTCCATGCAGGATATGATGGGTGAGCATCCTTTAGAAGAGATAGAGAGGGGTTTGAACGAACTGATCCACGCCAAAGTGATCGCCGGTTATCCCCCTTTAGTCGAAGTCTCTAACGGGATAGTCGCTCAAGCAGAAAATTCTATCCTCGTCGATGAACAGGGCCAAGTCTTCATCACGACAAGATAACAACTAAATAACAATTTTAAAAAAAATAGTCATTTGCTAGTGTCTAGCTTTAAATTCTTTTTTGGAATCTGATGCTATGGCCGATGAGCAAGAGAAAACAACAACGTTCTCGCATGAAATTCATGAATATTATCGTGAACTTTATGACGTGACCATTCCTGATCTCGACTATTATCTCCGTCAGATCGATTGCAGAGATGGCTGTCCAGTCAAAACCGATGGCCGCGGCTATATGATGGCGCTGCACGCGGGCAACTTGCTGGAAGGGTATAAAATTGCCAGGGGACCTAATCCTTTTGCGTCTATTTGTGGGATGATCTGCGGTGCTCCCTGTGAAATCGCTTGCCGCCGAGACCGAGTAGATAAAACTCTGACGATCAGAGCTCAAAAACGGTACTTGGACGAGTGGTTTGGCTTGGACAAACAGGCTCATATCAAATCATTGGAATATAGTTTCGCTCGCGGGTCGACAAAGCCTGAGCCTAATGGATTGCGTGTTGCTTGCATTGGAGCCGGTGTCGCTTCGCTCACCTGCGCTCATGACCTCTTGCGCTTAGGTTATGCTGTCGATGTGTATGAAATGATGTCTCTCCCAGGCGGGATGTTAGTCTATGGCGTCCCTACCTATCGACTAAAAAATGAGGTGGCCTTCAACGAATGTGCTGCCATCGAACATCTTGGAGCGAAGATCTACTATAACATGAAGGTGGGCCGGGATATTACCATGACAGAGCTCATGAAGCAGTATCATGCTGTTTTCATCGGCGTGGGCCTCTGGAGGTCCCGCGATCTCCCTATCCCCGGTGCTGATGCCCCTGACATCATTCGTGGAATCGAATACTTGCGCGTTCGCTGCGTCAACGAAAAGTGGAAGATCGGCGATCACCTCGTCGTTGTCGGCGGTGGAAACGTCGCTTTCGATGTTGCTAGAACGTCCGTTCGCAACGGGGCTAAAACAGTGACGATGGTCTGCTTAGAAGCACGCGACGAACAGACCGCCGATGAATTTGAAATTGAAGATGGCATGGAAGAGGGGATCAAAATCATCAACCGTGTTGGACCTGTTGCAGTTGAACGCAATGCTGAAGGGCATGTGATTGGACTTCGTGTCCAGCCGATTTATTCCCTCTTTGATCACACAGGGCGCTTTGCCCCCAAATATGTCCCTGACAGCCAATATGTCATCCCTTGCGACACCATCGCTTTAGCTATCGGTCAGGCAATGGACGTTAGCCTATTTGACGGCTGGGACAGAAAAGATGATCTGAAACTTGAGCGTGGTGTGATCAAGACTGAAAGGGAATCAGGGAGAACTTCAGTTCCAGGAGTCTATGCTGGGGGGGATGCTGCTTTTGGCCCAGCTCTGTTCATCACCGGCATCCGCCACGGACAAGAAGCTGCTCGTTCTATTGACAGCGACTTACGCGGAACCCGCCCTTATCAGGAATTTGTTGGGGAATTTACTGAAATTAACCCCATGCGGGATAAGTCATATCTGCGGACGAAATGGGCTTTACCCTCGATGCAGCCTGCGCAAGTCCGAACAAAAAATGAGAACATGGTCGAAAACAATTACACCGACGAAGAAGCTCATCAGCAAGCCCACCGCTGTTTGCAGTGTCATGTTTCCCCAGTATTCGATGGCAACTTATGCATAAAATGTAATGGCTGTGTTGATGTCTGCCCGTGCAACTGCTTAAAACTGGTTCCGATCAGCAAACTCAACCTCGATTTAGCTGACGGCCAGCTCCGCACTGCCGTCGATAATTTTTATGGAGTCAATTCAACTTTAATGACTGAGGAAGAGTTATTAGAGATGGGGTCAGCAATGCTCAAGGATGAAGACCTCTGCATCCGCTGCGGTCTCTGCGCAGAGAAATGCCCGACTCAAGCTGTGACAATGGATGTCATGAACTATTCCTTCCGATGGATAGGTTAGCATGATTTGGATGTTAATAAGTTCCCTGGTCGCTGCTCTTGCAGGATTGGGAATCTATATTTACTTTTTAAGCAGAGGCCAATTTGATGATGATGAAGACATCAAGTATCAACTTTTTCGCGAAGATGATCCCGATGATAGGAAACCGTAGAGAATAGATATGCCAAAATATAGAAATTCACTCAACGTCGACCCTGATGATAAAGATCCAATGATTTCCCGCCGATCTTTTCTCGCGCTGATGGGCGTAGGAGCTTGTTTGTTAGGCGCAGGCCAGCTCATTGGAGCCTCTGTTCTGGGATTCCTATATCCCAACGCTATGAAAGTGCCTCCGAGCATTTTTTCAATTGGAAGGCCGGAAGAAGTGCTCGCTCGGGAGGGAAAGGTATTTTATCCCAAGCAGAAAGTATTCATTGAAACGATGGCAGGTAAAGTGCGAGTCCAAACCGCAGTATGTACCCATCTAGGATGCACTGTGAATATGGTTGAAACGGGTTATTCCTGTCCCTGCCATGGGTCTACCTATGATCGGCATGGAAGAAATACCGGAGGCCCTGCCCCGCTGCCGCTGGTCTATTTTATGGTTTTTAAAGGCGCCTCCGGGGATTTAATGGTTGATAAAGCAAAAACAATGCTAGACTGGAATGAAGCGTGGTATAGCGGTTGAATCAAAGCTTTTAGTCTAATTGTATTCTGAATTCAGAAAAAATTAAATCTCCTAGTACAGCACCCACCTTTAGTCATTAGGAGCAGTTTCCAAGGTCGAGATGTTTTGCTTTTCAACATTTTATTTTTATCGTAAAAATTGTCGATATCATTGATCTTGTAATTAATTATTCACTTATGCCACAGTTTTTTTTATGTCATTTCGGACAATTTTTTCACTGAATTGCTCCTGAAAATTCAAGATGACAACATCGCAAATACATTTAAAATGAAGGTTGTAATATGATTAGCGCAACAGTTCGAGTCTATCCTTTAATCTTTCAGCGCGAGGCTAGCCAGAATCCTATTTATCAGCAAATTGCTGCAAGTTCTGAAGGGTCTCCTATTTATGTGGAAGAACAGGAACGATTTGTCAGAGTTCTCGATTTTCTACGTGATTCACGATTGCCCTCCGTGATGGCTAACTGTAATGGGGAGCTATTGTCAGAAGTTGTTCAAAGAATTGACTCAATGTATACTTGCAATATTGAGAATTATACGACCGTTTTGAATGAGGCTATCGCTGCCGATTTACGAGCTCATCAAGGTCTATCTTCTACTCCCCATCAAAGGGATGAGAGTTCAAGTTCTCCGATAGGGGGGATGGGGATGCTTTTAGCAATGGTCACACCTCTTCTTGCGATTCCTGTTGCTGTTTCCGCGGGCCCTCTTATTCTTACCGGATGTGTCATCTCGCCCTCACTGATGCTTGGGGTAAAATATCGTTGGGAGGTGAATAAATGCATAGCTGTGGTGGATACACAAAGAGATCTGGGTTTTTTTATAGCAAGTAGAAATAGAAGAGACTGGTTAATTAACGTAGAGATTGCAGAAAGAATCCGTGTGAGAGATTCTAGATCGCTTGTAGATAGGCGCATTGAGACAATAAGACGAGATATTCTCCAGTTAGAAGAGCTAGGAGTGACCGATCAGAGATTGGGGGATGAAATCGCCCAATTAGAAGCTGTTCGAGGTGCTCTTGATTATATTAACATTAGTAGAACTTGATTTGGTCTCACCATGATGAGCCAAGGAAAATGTCAATAACGTAAAAGTAAAAGAATAAACAAGGAATTAATAATGACAGAAAATATTGTGGATGATGAAGGTTCAAATTATTTGGATTTGATCAAGGATATTGAATATTTTAATCTTGAAATTTCAATTTGTAAGACTGCTCTTGTGATCAATGCTAGTCCTAAAGGGATCGACGCTTTTCTTGAACGGTTGAATTCTCATGG
>JAGVJP010000111.1 GCA_020051075.1 Parachlamydiales bacterium | reverse complement strand
GGGCACGATACGGACTTCTGCAATTACCTCTATATTTACCGATTGCGTTTGTATCGTTGATCGGCTATAAGGAAAATTTATCTCAGATAAAATCCAATGCCAGTTAAATGGATAAATATGAAATTTATTTTATGGTTTATCTCTATCGTTGTTGCGCTTTTTGGAGGCCTTGCTGTTGCATTGTTTCTGAAGACAGACTTACGTCCTCTCGAACCCCATGAAATTATTTTCATCAAAGAAAACAAAGATTTTTGGGAATGGCACTCCCCTTATGGAAAACTCGCTGTTCACTATGATGAAAAAGGGACAGGCAATCAGCACATTCTCCTTCTTCATGGATATCGTTCCCATACATTTACTTGGAGGCATCTCGTCGAGCCGCTTGCTGAACAGGGATACCATGTTTGGTCTCTCGATTTGATTGGATATGGGTTCAGCGATAAACCTGATCATGTCCCCTATACACCTGATTTTTTTATTGAGCAGATTGTGGCTTTCATGCAGGCGCATGACATTCAGGTTGCACACCTTGTCGGCAATTCGTTAGGCGGGGGATTAGCATTGCATCTTGCTCTGAACCACCCTGAGGCTGTCAGCTCCCTCACGTTGATTAATCCCTTAGGATATCCATTGGAAATGCCTGTTTTTATCGCTATCGCAAGATATTTTGAGTACATATGGGTCCCCTTTCTCGGTCCAACGCAGGTACGCGAAGGATTAAAAAATGCGATATACAAATGTGAACGAATCTCAGAAGAACAGGTTCAAGCCTATTGTTTGCCCTATCGTCTCCCTGGGGGAATCACTTCGAGTTTAATCACGTTAAGGCAATTTGACAATCAATGGCTTTGTGATATGATCGATCGCTACCCTACTCTTCGGCAGCCGATTTTACTGATTTGGGGGATGCAGGACAACATTCTTCCGATCGACCACTACCATCAATTTACTCAACAGCTGCCGAAAGCAGGGAAAGAGCTCATCACCAACTGCGGCCATCTTCCCCAAGAAGAGGAGCCTGAACAGGTGCTGACGGCGCTGAGCAGTTTTTTAGCTTCTATACCGAGTCCAAACCACTCTGACGCAAGCGATGATAACCAGCAAAATCGCAACAGCGATGAGCAGCTTGTCGAAAGTGATCTCAAGGTGATTGAATAGTTCAAAGCAATAGCTTCCTAAAAAATAACCGATAGAAAGAAAAAAAGAGGCCCAGATAAAGGCTCCAACATAAGCAAAAAGAGCGAATTCCTTATAATTCAGGGCGACAGAGCCTGCAAGCAGTCCAGAAAAATGACGAAACCCTGGGATGAAATAGCCAAAAAGGAGCGTCCATTTGCCGTAGTGTTCAAACCACCGATGCGCTTTTTCTAATTTTATGCTATTCAGCCCAACCCAGGAGCCATATTTGTGAACAACAAAATGTCCACAGCTTCTCCCAAGGAGATAACTCAGCGTAATCCCGCACATTCCGCCGGCATAAGCGGCAATCGCTGTCGGAAAGAAGTGGAGATGATCATTTCGAATCAAGGCGCCGGAAAGGACGATGAGTGTTTCGTCCGGGATAGGCAACGCAACAATTCCCAAAGCCAATAAGAAGAACAGGGCGATGCTCCCATATTGATTGATCCAAGTCATAAACATGTCATTATCTATGCAATCCATAGTTACTTTTGGAAGGGGTGAGAGGTTTTCAGGTTGAGAAAATTATCAAAGGTTTAAGACCAAGATAACAGAAAGGAGATTATTGAGGATACTATTTGCGTGTAACAAAATAGATGTTGTATGATGTCTGTACACCAAACCGGGCTACTTTCACAATTTCGTCAGAAAAATCGGACGATCTTCAACAGCCGCGCTTCGCAGCCGGCCGATTTCTGGCGAAATTGTGAAAGTAGCCCCAAACCGGAGAATTTATGATGAAAGTAATCATGACTCTAGTATCAGCGGTCTTATTGATGGTCGCTACCAATTCTGTAACTCTTAACGCCGCGGAGGCAGCCATGCAAAAAACAAACCGTCCAGTAGTTGAAGTTGAAACGAATCAGGGGACTTTCGAAGTGTCTTTACGACCTGATATCGCGCCAAAAGCGACTGAAAACTTCCTCAAACATGCAGAATCAGGGTATTATAATGGGATAATCTTCCACAGAGTGATCAAAGGGTTTATGCTGCAAGGGGGAGATCCTACAGGAACCGGACGAGGGGGGAAATCGATCTGGGATCAACCTTTTGAAGACGAAGTCACTGATCAAGCGAAATTTGACAAACCTTATGTGTTAGCGATGGCCAATGCAGGTCCAAAAACAAATGGCAGCCAGTTCTTTATTACTGTTGCAGCCACTCCCTGGCTCAACAAAAAACATACCATCTTTGGTGAAGTGACAAAGGGAACCGATGTGATCAACAAGATTGAGAATGTGAAGACAGCTCCTGGAGACCGCCCTGTCGATGATGTTAAAATCATCAAAATGACTGTTAAGTCAAATTAGCTATTCATCCATCTGGAAGTAGAGCTTCAGCTTCGAGAAGAAGTCATCTAAGCTCTGCAGCCAAGATGGGTTAACATTCCCACTCTTCTGCAGCTCGATTTGTTGGTTGAGCTGCAGATCCATCTCCCTGCAAAGATCCCCTGCCTTTTTAAAGCCGAAAGAAGCGGCAGTGCCTGAAATGTTATGAACTTCCCGTTTGAATTCTGCGAGATTTTCCACGGAAGCCAGCTTCTGTACCTGCAAGATCCTTTTCTCCATGCTCTCCAATTTACCATAGATTGACTGCTGGTAGCGGATCTTGAGGTCTCCGATTAATTCATCGGGTTTAGCTTCTTCTTTAACTTCTAAATGGCAGAGTTTTTTCAACAGACGGCTCACTTCTTCAGCTTGCAAAGGTTTTTCTAAGACGATATCGACCTTCAGCTCCTCTTTGAGCTGGCGGAAGTGTCCCGCGCTCAGATAAATCCTCGAGACAAAGCAGATGGGAACGTTCCCATTGTCTCTTTCTCGTATCCAGGCGACCAGGTCTAATCCTGAACCATCAGGAAGGTAGCCGTCGATGACATACGCCTGATAGCTCGGATGATCGACGATCTTCTGCTTTGCTTCCTTAATCGAATAGGCGGTATCTTGCTTGAGCCCGATGGATAACGCCAGCCGTTCGATATAGAGGCAAAAATCCGGGTCATCATCGACACACAAGATCATCCCTTTGGGAGCAGTGAGCGCTCTTTCTTTCCTTTTCAATTGGATGTTTTGGATAAATTGGAGCGGGATCGACCGCAACCACTCCTGCAGACTCCTCCAATAGAGTGACAATCGCTTTAACATGGACGTATCCTCTGTATCCTCTGAGGCAGATCTTTGTTCAGGGCTCTTATGATCCGAAAATTACAACAATTCCGGTTAAATAGGCAATACCATAACTCTCCAACATAAAAAAACAGGATAGGCAGGATCGCTTCGCGGCAGGATAAGCAGGATAGAAAATGCCCTTCATCTTTCCTATCCTGATAAGATTAAAACACAGAGGCACAGAGGACACGGAGGGGAAGCGATGGTCCCAGCCGCTTGTGTACTTCGATAGCAGATCCTATAATTGCCTGCATTAATTGATTGTTCTCGTGTTTACTCTCTGTGTTCTCTGTGCCTCTGTGTTTCTATCATCAAGATGGGGAGGATGGGAAAGATGCGTATGCCTGCCTATCTTGTTTTTTGATGCTGGGCAGTTGCACGGGATCTGTCTATCTTGTATATAGAAAACTATGAACCAGACATTCGAACGAAGTCATCGCCGACACTTTCGGCATTATAAGGCTGCTATCGCGATTTTCCTCATTGGATCGCTGCTCTCTTTTGCTGCCTTTAGATTCTACCAACATCAAGACCTCAACAAGTCACAAGAAGAGTTCGATCATCTGGCGGATCTTCGCCTTTATGTTGCTAAAGATGCTCTCTTAATGTTAAAAGGACAGATCAACGCGGTCAAGCAATTTTTCTATGCTTCACAAGACGTGTCAGAAGCCACTTTCCACACTTTTGTCCACGAATTCCTCACGACAACACCCCATTTCCTTTCGATAGGCTGGGTGACTCCCCTCTCTGCAACGCATGGTCAATTCAATTTCCTATTTGGCGATTTATCAACTCCTCATTCTCCAACAGTAACGAAGAAATTCCCATTAACCTATCTCGAACAAATGGGAGAAGCCCCTATCTTCGACGATAAATCTTATTCAAAATTCCTAGAAACCTTAGAAGAAAATCTTTATTCATCAGAAATGTTCATCTTAGATCAGATTGACTATCGTCAAGGGGAACCAAAAAAAGGGTTCGTTTTCTTCGAATCGCTTCACAAACAAACGGAAACGAATAAAAAATTAGGCGAGACCATCATCGGCGTCGCCAACTGGAATAGTGTCATTGAAGGGACAAAACTCCACTTGGAACCAGCAGAACTTACCCTCCACATCTATGCTATGGAAACAGGTGAAGAGAAACTGCTATACTCAAGCAGCATTTCTCCACAGAAGATCCCCGTCAATGCCACCGAAAAAGAGCTTCAACAGCAAAAGGAGTGGACCCGCAGCACGCTATTGCAAATTGGCAATCATCAATGGAAACTGAGCATTTCACCAACGATTGATCTGATCAAGAGCAACCACTCGTGGAAATTCTGGGAGATTCCCATCATGGGAATGCTCATTTCTGGATTAACAGCCTATTATTTCTTCTTTATCGCTAATAGAAGTGTTCACATCGAAAGCGAAGTCGAGAAACGAACAGCAGAACTCGTCGAAAGCAACATTAAACTGGAACGGGAGATCAACGAGCGAAAACGAATTGAGCAGGAGATTATTCAGAAGGAAGGTTACTTAGAAAAGAGGAATCAAACCTTTGAACACCTCGCCAAGTTCACTTTCACAGAATTGCACAACGCCATTCACGAAGTTGTGTGGCGTACTGCGGCTGCAATGGAGATCGAACGGGTGAGTGTCTGGTTTTATCAACAAGAAGAAACAGAGCTTCGACTCTCCTGTGCAGGCCTTTACTCCTCTTCGACGCATCGTTTCACCAACCATCTAGAATTTTCCAGCCTCCACTATCCCCGCTATTTTAATGCCTTAACAGAACATTCCTACCTGATTATCCCCTCCCCGGTCGATCCCACTATAAACGATGAATTGGCCTCCTATTTGGCAGCGTTTCATATCATTTCGAAACTCGATATCCCTATCGTCGCTGAAGGTAAGCTCATTGGTGTTCTCTGTTGCGAAGAGACGCGTAAGCATCGCGATTGGCGGTTGGAAGACCGTCACTTTGGCCAGTCCATCGGAGAAGTCGTCGCCATCATGATCGAACAGTCTGCGAGGCGAAATGCTGAAAAAGCTCTACAGGAAACCAATGAAAAACTGCGGAAGGCGATGCAAGCAGCTAATGCCGCCAATGCTGCCAAGAGCGACTTCCTCACCACAGTGTCGCATGAATTGCGCACCCCCCTGAATGCCATCATTGGATTTAATCAATGCATTTTAATGGGGATGGATGGCCCCACGACCCCACCCCAAACGGAGACATTAAAAAAAATTGAAAAATCATCGTTCCATCTCTTGAGTTTGATCAATGACATCCTCGATTTAGCCAAAATCGAAGCACATAAAATGGAACTCGAAATCGCACCACACAATATTGTCGAAATTATTTATTCTTGTGTCGATGAAATCCAGCCATTAGCGTCACAAAAAAAACTGAATATCGACGTCAAAATCCCCCATGAAACAGTGATCATTGCTATAGATAAAATGCGGATACGCCAAGTACTGTCAAACTTGTTAAGCAATGCCGTGAAATTCACCGAGAAAGGAGGGATTGTGATCACACTCGATGACTCCGAAGAGAAGGTAAGAGTGAATATTGCTGACACAGGGATTGGACTCACCCCCGAAGAGTGTGTAAAAATCTTCCTTCCTTTCATACAAGCCGACAGCTCGATTACACGAAAATATGGAGGAACAGGATTGGGCTTGGTCATTTCAAAACGGATTGTCAATCTTCACGGAGGAACAATTGGAGTAGACAGCCAAAAGGGAGTCGGCAGCACCTTTTATATTAATTTGCCCAGGCACAAAGATGCATGAAATCCTTATCGTCGAAGACAACCCGGACAACAGCGAATTAGCTGAAAAAATACTGAAATTCTATGGGTTTGAAACTGCGGTCACACGGCATGGTCGAGAAGCGTTGAAATACTGTGAGACTCATGAACCAGCTCTCATCTTGATGGACCTTTCCCTTCCCGACATGGATGGGATGGAAGTGACCCGTCAGCTGAGGGCAAATAAAAACACCAAAACCGTTCCCATCATTGCCGTCACAGCAAATGCCATGCAAGGGGTCGAAGAGGCAGTTTTAGGGGCGGATATGAACGATTTGCTGATTAAACCCTTCTTTCCTATCGACCTTGTGACCATCGTACGGAAGCATCTCAAGTCGTAACTACTCAGGATCTCCCCTTTTTTTAACGCAAAGGAGCAAAGAAGGCGCAAAGACGCAAAGGAGCGAATGGTATAAAAGTATGAAAAATTTTCACCGTAAGATTACATTTCAAAATATAGAAAATTGAGCTGGAGATGTTTTAGCCATCGAGGAATCTTCAATATCCCAATACTCCTCATGAGAAATTAAAGGATTATTTTCTTTTTCCCTTTCTTCTATTTTATTGATTAATGCCACATCTTCTTCATAATTTTCCATACTTTTATACAATTCGCTCCTTTGCGTCTTTGCGCCTCTTTTGCTCCTTTGCGTTAAAAAAGGGGACCAAACCGCACTCACAGACATCAGGAATCATGAGCATGGGCGAACTCACTCAAAACTAAACTGCTTTAGGTGTTGACCGCTTCCGTTCATTTTCTGTCAGAAAGCGCTTACGCATCCGTATCGCATCTGGAGTCACCTCTATCAACTCATCATCTTGGATGTAATCGATAGCTTGTTCGAGGGTAAATCGACGCGCAGGGATTAAAATGATATTTTCGTCGGTTCCAGATGCCCTCACGTTGGTCAACTGCTTTCCCTTCGTGACATTGACAATCAGGTCATTATCTCGGCTATTTTCCCCGACAACCATTCCTTCATAGACCTCATCGCTTGGTCCGACGAAGAGTACTCCACGATCTTGCAAGTTGAAGCAGGCATAGCCGCTTGTTTTGCCGGCATTGATAGAGATCAACACCCCTCGAGTCCTTCCTGGAATCGGACCGCGCCAAGGAGCAAAGTTTTCGAAAACGGAAGTCAAAATCCCCAATCCTCGCGTTGCAGTGAGAAATTCATTGCGATAGCCCATGAGGCCTCGCGTCGGAATCAAGAACTCGATCGAAGTGATGTTATTTTCATTCGTGTCTAGTAGCTGCATTTCCCCTTTACGTCGTGAAAGCTCTTCGATGACAATGCCGGAATATTCTTGCGGAATCTCAATGCGAACTCTTTCGATCGGTTCGCTCTTCACGCCATCAATCTCTTTGATGATGACCCGGGGCTTGGAGACGCTGAATTCATACCCTTGTCTCCGCATCGCTTCGATAAGAACAGAGAGGTGGAGCTCTCCTCTCCCAGAAACGGTGATTTTATCTTGATCTCCCCCATCATCTTCAATCCGCAAAGAAATATTGGCCCGTTTTTCGTGTTCTAGACGATCGCGGATTTTATTCATCGTCACATGTTTGCCGCTGCGTCCAACAAAAGGGCTGTTATTAACGGTGATATCAACAGAGACTGTCGGCTCGTCAAGTTTAATCCGTGGGAGTCTCACAATGTTCTTCGGATCGCAAAGGGTGTCTCCGATGGTGACGGTAGGAATACCCGATAGGATGACAATGTCCCCAACACCAGCTTCTTCCATTTCAACTTTTTCCAGTCCTAACCACCCTTCAAGACGCACAACAGCGCATTTGGATTCGACGCCATTTTCATCAATGTGGACAACCTGCTGCCCTTTTTTTACGAAGCCTTCAAGGATTTTCCCACAGGCCTGCCTTCCGACATATTCATCATACATAATTGTCGACACATGCATCAAGAAAGGATTTTCCAGCTTCCCTGAAGGCTGATGAACAGCAAAAGTGATCAGCTCAAAGAGAGGTCTCATGTCTTTATGGATATCATTGAGGTGATGCATAGCAAAACCCGATAGCCCTGAAGCATAGCAATAGCGGAAGTCAAGCTGTTCATCGGTAGCGCCTAGCTCGGAGAAGAGGTCGAAAGTGAGGTCAAGGACGCGGTCTGGATTGGCGTGGGGGCGGTCAATTTTATTCAGAACAACGATAGGCTTTAATCCCATCTTCAACGATTTAGAAAGGACGAAACGCGTTTGAGGCATCGGACCTTCTTGGGCATCGACGAGGAGGAGGACAGAGTCGACCATCCCCAAGATCCGTTCCACTTCGCCAGAGAAGTCGGCGTGGCCGGGTGTATCGATGATATTGATTTTAAAGTCGTCAAAATAAACTGAGGTATGTTTAGCAAAGATCGTGATGCCTCGTTCCTGTTCTTGATCATACGAATCCATCATCCGCTCACGGACGAGTTCATTTTCGCGGAAGAGATTGGATTGCTTTAAAAGGGCGTCTAATAAAGTTGTTTTGCCATGATCAATGTGAGCGATGATAGCGATATTGCGAATTTTTTCAGGAGAGTACATAAAAAATTGAAATCTTTGTAAAAAAATTTATAAACAGAGGAGAGAATGATAGAAAGCTCTCTTTAAGGAGTATAGAGTTTTTCAATGTTGAAATCAAGTAAGTTCTCCCGAGTCTCACTTTTCGTGCCCCAAAAACTATCAAAGGGACCTAAGAGACAAAGGACCTAAAGGAAAGGGACAAGGGACCTCAAGGACCTAAGGGACCAAAGGGACCTAAAAAAAGACGTAAGGGACTGAATTCATTGACTCATAAAATTTGCACGTTGCTTTATGACCCTTTGGTCCTTTAGTCCCTTTTTAGGTCCCTTTGGTCCTTGAGGTCCCTTGTCCCTTTCCCTTAGGTCCCTTTTCCTTGATTGTTTGGGCTAAAATCCAAAGAATGAGCTGATTACTTTAGCAACTAAGATATACATTAACGTCGATAAAACATCGTTAAATGCAGTGACGATAGGTCCTGAAGCGACTGCTGGGTCGATCCGAAACCTGGCAAAGAAAAATGGGGAAAGAGTTCCAAGCAATGTAGCCATCAGGCATGCACCAAACAATCCGAAGCTGACGATAATCCCCAAGATAATCGGTTCAGAACCAATATAGTGAATGTTAAAGCGATTCAAGGCATAGACAAAAAGGCCTGAGAGGAGCCCAAAGACTACGCCGATAAGCAATCCGATGCTGAGCTCTCCAATGACAGCATTGCGGCGGGATCCATGAGAAAGCTCGCCCGTTGACATCCCTCTAACAAGAATGGTACTGCATTGAATTCCCACATTTCCCGACATGCCGGCAATCAAGGGGACGAATAAGGCCACAAAAGTAAACCAATCCCGTTCTCTAAAATGTGAGAGTGCCGAGGCAGTGACAAGTCCTGCACAAAGCGTGACAATCAGCCAAGGCGCTCTCCAAAGGAATCGCTTGAAAATCGTGTCATGTTCACTTAAGTCTTCAGCCGTACCGGCAATGCTAGCAATTGTTTCATCGGCAATATCTTCCATCGCTTCGACAACCCGCTCGTAGGTGATCACGCCAAGGAGTCGTTCTTGATCATCGATGACGGGCAAAGCAGGGATCTTATAACGTTCCACAACATCGACAACTTCATCTCTCGAAGCCTCAACTTTTACAGAATGGAGGACCGGCCTCATGATCTGTCTAATCAGTATATTCTGTGGATTAACGATTAAGTTCCTAGCTGGAACATATCCAATAAGTTCATCTTCATCGTTGAGAACAAAAATGCGGCGAGTGAGGTCAATGCCAGGGTTGTCCCGAATCGTCGTGGCGACTTCTCCAACAGAGGTATTGAGATGGAAAGAGAAAAATTCATTTGTCATCAGACGGCCGGCACTATGCCGGTCATGCTTATACAGCTCTCGAATCCGCGCTGCCTTTTTCGGTTCAAGAATGTCTAAAACGCGCTTCAACCGTCTATCAGATAGATCATCAAGAAGCCAAGCGGCTTCATCGGGGGGCATCCCCTCTAACAGCGCTTTAATCTCTTTGTCGTCGATATGGGGGAAAATGGCCAACCGGGTGTTACTCCCCGTATTGGTCATAAAGATAATTTTGGCGTTTAGATCTGGCAAGTTCTCGTAGACGATAACACGAGCTTGGGAAGGGAGCCTGGACACCGCATAGGCGAGGTCAATAGGGTCATGTTCAATGGCAATTTTGGCAATATCGTGCAGGATAACTTGTTGGGCAGGCTGATGGAGAGCGTCTGCTAATTTTTCATTTAGAACATCATCGAGCTGACTGGTAGGCGAATCCATGAGATTGCCTGAAACCACATTCTCATCTATTGAATCGAATTCAATGTCCTCATCCTCGTCAGCTTTCACTCTTCTTCCTTCTGGATCCAAATAGCTAAATGAACCAATCACTATAGCAAGTTAAACGCTATTACTCAAGGAATTGTTGACAGACCAGCGGCAAATTGTAGGAAGTCGATAAACAGTTCATTCTCTTCTGGGTTAATTCCAGGATGCAATCTCATTGTGACATACTTGACTCCCTTGTTCCGATCTAATCCTTGCGTAAAGAGATTAATATTTGGATTGAAATACCCATACCCCCCTCTGGAATGGATTTTAACATTTCTTTCGGTAAAGATTTTGTAAAGATAGCCTTCTAATTGATGTAGCAATTCTTCAGAATTATCTCCATAGCATTTAATATCTAGAAAACATGGCTCCATCCCTTCGGCGACTTTACAGACTTTAATGAGGGGGTTTCCACCCGGAAGCAGGATTTCAGGAACCTGCTTTAATATGGCTTTAGTATTATCAAAGATAGCTTTTCTGTAGACGTCGAGTCCATTTGGCGAATATTTATTCGCTAAGCAAAACCACTGTGTTGTGAGAAGATCTGTTTTGAATGCTTCATGAGATGACAAAACAGTGAAGGGATTCCAATGTTCCGCTCCATTGTTGATCATGAACCAACGAGATCCATAATATTCGTCCATACCGAACAAATCAAATTTTTGTCCGCTGCCGAAACAGATGAAGTTCAGCCTACCCTGTTTTATTTCTTCAGAGAAATGATCCAAAACCTCTTTTATTTTTGACGATTCAATAAAATCAATCGTCGTATCTATTGCCACTGTGAGGTATTGAGTTTTAGGCTTCGCAAGTAATAGAGCGGTGACATCTGCGATCACATCCCCTGGTTTATATTCATCATGGGTTGATACAAGTCTAACATTATGGTTGAACTCTCCTAAATAAAAATCTACCACCTCAATACTCTCGTTTTGGAGAACTTTCGAGAACTCGTAGCGTTCACCGACAAACTCAACGATTTCAAAGTGAGACCCCTCATGAAAAGTCTTCACTGGATTTGCTTTAGTTTGCCTGAGAGCCAAACTCATCCCTGCAAACGTATTCATTGCCGACTTCGTCAAACCAGCTTTCACAAAAGGTCTTAACTCTTCTGGAATGATGCTCAGCAAACGGTTTTTATAAATTGCAGGAAATTCATCCGGGTTGAACGGAGAAAAGATTTTTAGGAGAGCGGCAATTTCGTAGTGGATCAGTTCAATGCATTCTGAAAATTTTAAGAAATCCTGCAAATACATTTCGGCATTCATCAAATGAATATTAATTCTTGACAAGGTCGTTTGAACCAACATCCTTATACTGGGTTCTTCTTTCGATTCAACCCACCCCTCTTCAGATATTTCAGTTAAAAGCCCTCTTAGGAGCTGCAGCGTAGGTTTCCCTAACACCTCTAGATAAGGCTTAGAATGAATGAGTGCACGACCTTCAGCATTGCTAGGATCAAAAAGGTTTTCAAATCGTCGAAAAGTTCCTTTATTTGTCAGATCAAGCTTCTCAACAAAGTACAAAGCATTTTCGCCTTCTCCAGAATATTTCACAGGAGTTGCTCTCAATCTATTTAAGAATTCACCTAGATCCATAAAATCAAAGATCTTCTGTCTTCCACTCACACTGCCAAGACGCAAGCCCGTTCCATTGAGGAAATCATCCATGGCAGACTTCGATTTCGCTATTTTGGTATCAAGGAGATTTCTTGCCAACTTCGCATACGACTCATACGTTTTTCCTAAAAGGCTAATTTCCCCTTCTGTGAAGGTAAAAAATTTGGGGTCATAAAATAACGGGAGATCTTTCACTACATGCACAGATTTCACCTGACAACGAGAAACACAACTAAGGTTTGTCAATATCAATGCTTTAAGCCTTTCTCGAGCATTGGTTTCGCCTGCACATTCGAATACTGCCAGATCAATCGCCTGTTCGATCCTGCTTTCTATATACTTGAGTTTATTTTCGAATAGGCGGTTCCTTTCAGGATCTTCACTAGCAAGGATATCTTCTTCCAACATCGGAGTTAAGTCAATCAAGAGCGGCCGATCAAAAAATCGCTCTGTAAAATCTTCGGGATAACGAGCCATGTGCTGTTGAAGCTCTTTAATCATTCCCTCAACCCAGGCACCAAATGCAGCCTCTTCGCTTTCAGGGGTATCAATGCAGGAGTAATGTAAAGGAAAAATCTCTCCGATCTCCTTCGTCTCGACCAAAAACATGACATTCCCGCTGCCTCGCGCAAGTTCTCTACAGATCCCGTCTCGCAAATATTCATCAAAAAGATTAGATTCTCGGTTATAAGAAATGCCTGGTTCAGAAAGAGAAATTTGAAACATTTCATAAAGTTTATTTCTCGCCGTCTGAGAAACAAACAAATCACCTGGACAGATTGGAGCAGCTTTTGCTAAATAATTATTAACTAAAAAAGCAACGATCTTCTTTATTTCAATATTTTCCGTGTTTAAATAAACATCGGTAAGGAGAGCCAAATTCAGATACCACTGAGATCTCGATCGAGGAATGGAAACACTGCTGGAGCTTGAAGAACTGCTACTCCCACCAGAAGTACGCAAAGTGAGAAGGTTATCTCTGTCAACGGTAGGCTCCTTTGGCTCAACGGGTGTGATAAAGCGATGATAGTCGAATAATCCATCAAACCTCTTGATCACATTAACGCTTTCAGTAAGGATTTCAAGTGTTTTCTCTGGAATAATCTCGGCAGATTGGACTTCTTTAAACAGCCGTTCGGTAATCTCTATATGTCGCGTCGCCCAATTTGGAATAGAACCGACAACTCGAGAAGAGGATAGAGCAAGTCGACCCCAAAAACTGTTTATCCGCAATTGGACTTGTATAGTACTTTGCTTTACTTCTTCCTGCAAAGTTAGAAAAGGTTGTGGTTGAGAGGTGGAAGTTGGCTCAATATTCATTTTTCTTATCCTTCTATTATGAATGCAAAAACTATTATGAATGCAAAAACGCACTTTACATAAAAACAAATTCAGCATTTTCTATCGGCTATTTTCATCACTTCGTCAAATCATTATACACTATATCCTGCCCTATCCTTCTTTTCCATCCCATTCTGTAAAATTAACAGGATAAGAAGGATGGTAGGAAATGGGTAATCCACAGTTAGCGGCATAACGAAGTGATGAAAATGGCCTTCCTATCCCCCTTGACTGATTATCACAAATCATAAATTTTTATACAATATAATAATTAAAAATGTTAAAAAATCGCAATTTTCATAACTTCGTCAAAACCATATAATACACACCCTATCTTTCTTATCCTTCCCATCCTGTTAATTTTAAAGGATGGAAGGAAATAGGTACTCCAAAGTTAGCGGTTTGACGAAGTGATGAAAATAGCCAACAATTTAACGCGGACGGATAGGCACAGGCAACTATGCGCAGCAACAGTTCTCGATCCTTCAATGCTTTGTTTCTTCAAACAGCTTAAGACCAGCAATTCTGGGTGAAGACGCTACAAAGATCTAATTAATTGAATATTTGGATTTATATATATTGAGCCCTTCACAATGTATAAAAACAATAATCAACAATTTAATGTATTAGTTATTGAGATTTGTAATTTTTCAATAAATTCCAATAAAACGAAATTAACAAGAAAATTCACACAATAAAAACAAAAACATAATAACAAACCAATATTTAGCATGTATAATTAATTCTATAGTGTAGTTTTAGATTAAAGAGGTTTGTTATTATGAATATAAACATTGATTCCCCTAATAATAACATTGAACGCCTTGCTGCAGATACCGAAAGAAGTAGACAGAAGGTGCAGACAAAATTAGGGAGTTTTAAGGGAAAACGTGCAGTCTGGTGGGCTGGAGTCAAACATCGTATGCCTAAATGGGCCGCAACACATATCGAACGGCACAAGATACTTGAAAAAGCAGTCAATGAAATGAGGGCTGCAGGACAAGAAGAGGAGATTCCTGAAATTGCCATTCGTTCTCTAAGCGAAAGTAAAGAAGTGATGAAAAAACTTGCTAAAAAAGTTGATTATCCTAGTTATCTTCGAGCTATCTCCCCAGAAACAACGACTGTTGATGAAGGTCGTCTTCTAACTACGGAAACAGGAAAACCCATTCAGAAATCACAATCCGAATGGCATCTAAATTTAGGATTATTAATGAATGCATATAATCAGACGAAGGATCCTGTTATAAAGAAAAAAATTCAATTCTTAGCATTAAATTACCTCGCAAAAGCAGCACCTACAGACCTCTCGGGATTAGGTCTAAGCTCTGATAATACTGTAATAAAACAATTAGAAGAAATGTTTCAATTTGGCGCTAATCCAGATATTCCCTATCATCGAGAAACTTCTGTGTATGAATCAGGAATTCATTCACAACTCCGTTCAATCCTTTCTAGAGACCCCTCCGTCATAGGCTCTCATACCTATCTTACAGATTCAACAGATTATGAAGATCTTTTGCCACTTTTTTATACAGTAATGCATATTTCCAAAAAAGAGCCGGTTGAAGAAGTCATTCAGTCTCAACAACCCGAAATTGAAGGAATGGTTCAGGCTGAAGAGACTGAGCAGGCTCAAGAGGCGGAACCAGTCGCTGAGACTGAGCAGGCTCAAGAGGCGGAACCAGTCGTTGAAGCCGAACAAACTCATGCCCTAAATATCGACCATCTAACGGAAGGCTGGACAAATACATTTGAGAGTGCCATAGTGGATCATTTTCAAAGAAATCCTGACGATCCGTTCAACACATATATGAGTTCTGTGATCATCGCAGATTTGACGAGTTTAATTGGGGAAGACATCCAAACAAATCGGGATCCAACTAAAGAAGCAACTTTTTCCACAAAAATAACAACAATTAAAGAAGGAATTGAAACAGCAATAGATCAAGCCATCTTAAATATCAAAGAGAAGCATCCTGAACTTTGTCAAACACCTGAAGACGAACAAAAAATTAGGGTATTTCTCAAGTTCCATATCACTTGCATTTGCCGAACTGAAATTAACGATATCGCGGTTTTAAAACCCATTCAAATTTTCAACAACCCTTCCCATTTTCTTTTACCTGAAGGAATAACAGATTTTCTGAATTTGAATGATAGTTCTTCTCTAAGCCTTGCTCGGAAAATCATTGGCGACAGTGACGCACTGAGAAATCAAAGAACAACAGAATTCGTCAATATTTCCGGAATTCGGCTCGGAGGTGTTAGCGGCAGGCAGAAAATCTTCAACTTCATGGATCTTAGTGAATACCTGAGAACTTTCTCTGAGCAAAGCCAGATGACTGAATATGTAGTTAGAGGAAAAAACGTTGAGGCCTTTAAGAAAGATGAAGTGACCACTTCGGTTCTTTTTCAGAGGTTCAAAACAACAATGAATAATGAGGAACTCGTCGCAGATAAACCTCAAGTTGCAATTCTTGGCAAGGCTACAGCTGACATATTTGAAGGCTTAATGACTGAAACCTCTGACGAGAAATGGGCCGATCTAAATGCGGACCCAGGGACTCGAATGATCCTCCAACAAAGTTTATTTAGGTTCATGATTCATATTAACGACGCTGAAAGGAATATAGGAGATTTCACTAAATTTTCCCTAGCCATTGAACTTGCTCAAAGTGAAATTGCGACAATCCTTGCAATAACATCTCCATTTAAGGAAGAAGATTTTCAAGACATCTATAGAGCTCGACTCGATATTGTCCCTGATCAATTCAAAGATAAAGTCAAAGCAGGTGTGACAAAATCTGCAATGAATACATTTACCGGCATCAACGCAGCGGTTCGAGAAATCAATCCTGCATTAGAACGTGCACATGGCAAAGGGGCATATTTTGAAGAGGTCGGATACCTGGGTGAAAACAAAACAACACAAGATATATTGAACAATTCTGAAATTAAATCTATTGATCTCTACATCGGAGAGTTCCACCATAATATCGATATTCACATGGACCACGATCACTACACACCGGGTGCCGTCGGAGCTGAGATCAAACAACTCTTAGATCAAAAGAAAGACACTAAACATTTAACTGTTGCGATTGATTGCACGATTGATTTTATTAATTCCCCTCACGCCAAGGCTCTCCTCGAAGAATTTTCTAAAGAAATTGAAGACGGAAAGCTCAATTTTGTTTTCTTCCGCAGCGGACAAAAATTTGACATGCTTGGTGTTGATAACTATTACGGCAGTTCGTTTTGGATGGTTAACAACGGAGGGACACAATGGAAAAGTTTTGATCGGCTGACAACGAGCGATGCACACAAAACCGATTCATTAAGTATGCAATGGTTTTGCTTAGCCAATAAATATGCGCCAAAATCTCTTGATGATTATAGAGGGAGAATTTTCGCTAATGCTCGAAGTATCCTGAACCAGGTCCCTGCAGATTTCAAGAGCGGCGGCCAATATGCAGACCGAATAAGAGTAAGCACCGTAGACGAAGAAATGCAACCGAGCTTCATTGACATCAAAATCCTTCATCCAAACTGTGCTAATATATCAGAAAAAATGAAGGAGCGATTGGCCGAACGATTTGCAAAAGCTAAAGCTAAAGTGCATGCTCGATCAAGTTTTGGATTCGCTCATGCTAATCTGAACATCATCGCTGATGGTTATGGCGATGGAGGACCAAGAAATGTCCGGATCAATCCAGGCCTCAACCCAGAAGAAAATCAGATCATCCTCGATTTTATTCAATTGGATATTCCAGCGATTTTACAAGAGTTCCCTATTTCTCAAGGTGAACCAGCTGCACCAGCAGAAGGCGCTGAACCGACCGGACAAGCATAAGGTTTCTCTTAAGGACCTTAGCTCTAACTCACCTTACGCACCAGGAGTGGCATTTCGGCTGAGCCAAAGCCCCGGGGTTGCGATGCCGCCGGCGCCCTTATATTTCCTTCAATATTAGGGCGCCGGCGGCATCG